>JBOHED010000073.1:0-25864 GCA_050700915.1 Actinopolymorphaceae bacterium
ACGCGGCGGAAGGCTGTCTCGGCGAGGGCGGATGTCCGTTCCAGCCGGTCAATCCGTCGTACTGGCGAGACACGGAGATCATCGACCCGCTGCGTGGGCGCCCCGGCAACCTCGATCCGTTGCTCACCTCCGCGACCGTGACCGAGGGACGCATGCACGCGCAGGCGATGCTGGAGATCTTCCTCGGCGACCAGCCGTGGAACCGGATCAGCGGGTACGTCGTCGAGGCGTTCTCCCATGTCGTCAACGAGTACGACCGGCAGGTGGCGGCCTTTCGTACCGCCCATCCGGAGGCCACCCGCGACGACATCGAGCGGGCGGTCGCGCGGCCGACCACGTGGCACACGTTGCAGTTGGTGGTGGACGAGTTCGAACGGGTGAAGGGCGCCGGGGTCGCCGACACCGAGGTGCGGGACCTGCGGTTCGCGGCGGCGGTGCTGGAGGACCTGCGGAAGAATCCGTACGCCAGGGTCGCGTTCGCCCGCGAACCCACCGTCGCAGTCGACGACAGCGGCAAACGGCGCACGATCATCACCCTTCGCGGACTCCCGCGGGCGCACGGCACCAGCTCCTCGGCCAACATCGCGCGCGGCATCATCTACCTCGTCACCAGGCTCGGCTTCCAGATGCTGGAGGAGACCACCGAACGCGATCCGGTCAAGGGGTGGCGGCCACAGATGCTGTTCGTCGACGAGGCGTATTCCGTCGCGAGCACGGGTGAGGGGCGCGACCTGATCAGCTTCGTCCTCAAGCAGGGCAGGGCGTTCAACATCGGCGTCGTGCTCATCACCCAGCAGGCCGGCGACCTGGCGCGGATCGAGTCCGAGGATGTCGACGCGAAGGCGGCCGGGACGAACCAGATCCATACGGTGTTCGCCTTCCGGCACCACTCCGACGCCGACGCCGCGCAGACGCTGCCGCTGTTGAACCGCGCGACCAACGATCGGCCGATGATCGAAACGCTGAAGTCGTTGCGGGACGGCGAATGCGTGATGCGCGACGTCGACTCCGAGCTCGCGAGCGTGGAGGTCGACCGGGCGTTCTTCGAGTTCGCCGCGGCGATCCAGTCCAACCCGCACCTCGAGTCGCGGTTCAAGGCCGTGAACCCGTCGCCCGACGTCGACGACTGGCGGGTGATCGAGGAGGCCGCACAGCTCGTCGGCGAGGTGGGCGGCGGGGTGGGTGGCGGTGAGGTGCACGGACCTCCGGCGGATGATGATCTGTCGTACGACGGGAACGGCGGCGTGGACGAACCCCGTCCGGCCCGCGCGGATGAAGGGATCTCCGTGTGAGGCGCCCCGTGCTCCCGCCGCGCCCGCAAATGACCACGCTGAGCATGCGTGCGGAAACGGGGCAAGGCGTCGACGCCCGGCCCGGCGACCGTACGCATGCTCAGCGTGGTCATCTGCCGCTCGCGGTGCCGGCCCGCGCCCTCCCCGACGCTCGGGGAATGCGCGGGTCAGGGCGCGGGTTCCGGCGCCGGCTCCGGCCACTGGGACGACGGGTGGTGCGAGTGTGCGCGGCGTTCGGTGTTGTCGCCGGGACCCTTGCCGGAGTCGCGCTCGCGATGCAGCCGGCCCAGGCGGCGCCGTGGGACTGCGCGTTCGGCAGTGGCGAGATCTCGAACGCCGGGCCCGAACACGGCGGCGCGGGCATGACCGCCTGGATCCCGGTGATCGCCAAGGAGGACGTGCCACCGGCAGCGGATCCGGACCGGGCGAAGCGGGGCCGGCACGCCAACCCGTCCGACCACACCCTGTTGGAGGTCGCGGGCCCGCGCGGACTGCTGTGGTCGTACACACCGCAACGGGTGAAGGAGGACCTCGACGAGTTCGACACCGGTGACCCGGAGGACAACTTCGAGACGAAGTGCTCGATCATGGACGCGTCGGCGACCGGCCTGGCGCAGATGATGTTCTCGGTCGGCGGCTTCTTCGGCGGGCTCACCATCGGTGTGAAACAACTGGCCAGCAACGAGGCGCCGTTCGAGTCGTTCTACACCGCGCAGGAAAGCCTGCTGAACAACCTGAACGACAAGATCGGCGTACCAGCCGTCGCCCTCGCCGTCGCGGTGACGGGCTTCTGGGTGCTTACCCGGATCCAACGGCGTTCGGACGCGCGGGAGACCTACAGCGGTGTGATCGCGTCCGGAATCATCGTGGTGATCGTGGCGGCTATTCTGGCTGGGAACAACTATGTCCACATCACCAAAGCCGTCGACAAATACACGTCGGAGTTCAATTCCGCGGTGATGGATCTCGCCATCATCAACAAAAACAAGGACGCGTCGAGCCCGTGCTATCTACCGAGCACGTCGACGAGGTCGGCCAGCACGCAGGCAGGGCTGCGACCGGCTCCCGGGGATCCGCAGGGAGCACTGACCTACAACCTCGGCAAACGTGTGTCGTCGTGCATGCTCTACGAAGTGCTGCTCTTCCAGCCGTGGGTCAACGGTCAGTTCGGGACCGAACGCCAACTCAAGGCCAATGATCTCGTCTTCGACGGCAAGAACTACTGTCCCGACGGTCAACCGCCGGCGTACGAACGACCAGGCAACGTCGAGAGCATCGAGTACCGCTGCGCGACGCGACCACGAAACCCGGGCCAGCAGCAGGCGCGGATCAACCTTGCCGTGCAGCAGGTGGTCGCCCAGTCGATGAGCCGCAACGAGACCATCGACGAGAGCGACGGCAAGGCGGTCGATACCGACCAGCACCTGTCGTTGTGGAAAGGCGTGCAGTACAAGGTCGCGCAGGCGTACGAACCGAACTACGAGTTCTGGCGCGGCACCCAGCCGACCGGGCGGATGGCGACGGCGATCGCGGCGCTGTTCGTCAACCTGATCGCGTTCATCTTCGTCGGACTGCTTGCGGTATTGACGATCTTCTGGCACGCAGTGTTCCTGATGGCGTGGATCTTCCTGCCGCTCATCGGCGCGATCGCGGCGTTCCCGCCTGCTCGCCGTATCGTGCGCACGGTCGCGGGCATCATGGTGCAAGCCGTCTTCCTGCGGTGTGTCTTCGGCCTCGTGCTGGCTCTTCTCCTTGCTGTGTTGAACATTCTGCAGGTCGCGCGCGGCGGTACCGTGATCAAGATCTTTCTCATGCTGGTCGCGACGGCGGCGATCTGGAAGCTGCTGAGCGCCTTGCGTAGTGGCGCGATCGCTCCGCAGATCGTCCAGGATGCAGGGCAGAGCGGCGTCATGCCCTCCGACGGTGCGCTGCTCGGTCGGGCGGGACAGGCGACCGGTGGGGCGTACCGCTTCCAACGCAACGTCCGCGCGGGCGCCCGGGTTGGCGGTCGTTCGGCAGGCGCGGCGGCGGAGGGACTCGGTTACACCCGAGGGTCGCGGGAATGGCGTACCGAGGTACGCCGCGGCCGGCTCCAGGGCGCCGTCACCGGTGGCCGGATGACCACGCCGGGCGGCCGCGAACTCGTCCACGCCGAGGAACACGCCGGCGCCCGAGCTGCCGGAGAGACCTATCGCGGGGCGGCCGCTCGGCAGCGAGTCCTCGACGCCGACGAACGCCGGCGTACGGACGGCCCGGAGTCCTCGGACGAGCGGCACGGGAAGGTCGTGGAGGAGGTCCGGCGCTCGCGCAGTGAGGCGATGAGGGCGGCCCGAGGTTCCCGTCCGCCTAGATCCGGTTCGTCGGGATCCGGTTCGTCGGGATCAGGCTCGTCGGGATCGGGTTCGGGCGGCTCCGGCGGCGTTCGCTCGGGTCCACGTTCTGAGTGACGAGTGATGCGGGGCAGCAGGGTTGTCGCGCTCAGTGCGCTGGGTGCGCTTGTCGTCTTCGTCGTCCTTGTCGCTGCCCTGCAAGGCGATGCGGCGACGACGCTGGTGGTCGGCGTCCTTGCGGCTGCGACACTCGTCGCGTGGTGGCGGCGGAACTCGTCCGCCGCGGGTTCGGTTCTGTCGTTGGCGATGACATTGCTGGGTACGTCGATGACGACCGAATGGGCCGGCGACCAGACGACGCTGGTGTCGCCTTTGCAAGCGGGGCTGGTGTTCTGGCTGTTCGCGTTCGTGGTCGTTGCCGTCGTCTGGCTCGTCCCGTCGCGCGGTCGCAACCGGGCGTTGACGACCGCGCTCGCACATGTCGTACTCGTCGCGGCGAGCCTGTTCATCGTGGTGGCGCCTTCGGCCGCGCCGATCGCGGGCCTGTGTGGGGCAATGACCGTGGTGTGGTGGCGAGCCCGGCACCGTCGTGGTCGACTTCCACCGGGCTCCGATGTGGCGGCGCCATTCGACCGGGTCGCGGAGTTACGCGGAGCGAACCGAACCGCGGACGTCTTGTCATCCTTCTGCCCACCGCAGTGGCGACTACTCGGACCCAGGGTGTTGCCGGACGGGTCGACGACCCGCGCCCTCGAACAGCTGCTGGTCGGGCCCCCGGGTGTCATCGTCGTCGAAACCCGAAGCTGGCAAGGCAAAGTGGCTCTCGTCGAGGTGCCGGGTCGGGGCGGACCGACGCATGCGTACGCCCTCGATGGTGACGCGACCGGGCTCGCCGCCCGGCTGGCACCGATCGCGCGGAACGTCGGCGGCCTCGCGGAGCTTCTCGGTCTCGATGCTGCGCATGCGTACGGTCTCGTCGTCTTCTGGGATGGCACTCGGCTGCCTGCGGACCCGGTCGAGCTCACCGTCGTCACCGAGAACACCCCCGTTGCGCTCGTTCTCGTCAACAGCGATCAGTTGGCCACCTGGCTACTGGCACAGCCGTCCCGAATGAGCAGTCGTCACGTCCGGGCCATCGCCCGTGACTTGATGACGAACCTCGTCCGAGTGCCGCAATAGGCCAGCGATTCGCGCCGCCGCAATCTGGTACCCGAGTTATCCACAGGTGGACTCGCGTGGTCGGAAAGTAGCCCGAGAGGTCTGGTAGCGTCGTCCGGCGCAAACCTGGAGCGCACCGGGTGTCCGACGAGGGGGTTCGCAAGGCTATGCGGCGGTCAGACGTGGCACGTAGGTTAGCCGCAGCAGTAGCGTGCTGCGTTCTTGTACTTACGGCGTGCAACGGGAATCCTGAACCGACCGTTGAGTCTCCGTCGCCCAAGCCGAAGAAAACTGCGGCAAGCGCCACTCCGACAGCGCCGTCTCCCTCCGCATCGCCAGGTGAACCAGCCGAGCACACGTTCATCCGTCACTACATCGACCTCCAGAACTACGCACGAAAGACCGGTGACGTCGAACCGATGCTGGCGATCACATCGCCGAAGTGTCAGAGCTGCCAGGGGGCGGCCGATGTCATCCGGGAGGTCTTCGAGGTTGGTGGGCACTACGAGGGTGACTCAGATCTTCGAGTTGTGCGCTTCGAAGGGACCGGCGGTGCCGTGCTCGTCGTGACGCGCAGCGACGATTACCGGGTCGTGACATCGGCTGGAGAGACGAAGGACGCCTACTCGGGCGGCCAGCATGTATTCGACTTCAAACTCCAGCGTGAGGGGGATCGATGGAGAATCCGGGAGATTCTCGCGTCAGAAGAGTAGGTCCACAGGGGCGGCGGGCAGCTCTGTCACTTTGCCTTTCTCTGGCGTTTCTGCTGTGCCTTCTGGTCATGGCGCCGACGGCAAGCGCCGATGATGGTGTCAAGTGCGAGCGCCGTGATCAGTACGGCAACTGCATTTTCACCGGCGGCGGGGATGATGGTGGCGACGATCACGGCGGTGGCGGAGATCAGCCGCAGGGTCCACAAGAGGGTGACACCGACGTCGAGGTTGGACTGACAAGCGCATGCCAGGTCTATGGTCCGCCAGGGAGCCCTGGGGGCGATGTGGACTGCATGGGCGCCCATTCATGCCCTAATCCCGAAGAATATCGCTACCGCGTGTGGAACCGACCCATCACGTACACCGGGGGTCGATGGGTTCCGTCGGGCCCATGGCGTCACGTCACTACAGAGTGCAGGTCGTCTGACGAGGAGGATCCGGTTACCGAGGCCGATGTGATCCGGGAGGTCGAGGCGTTCGGACTTCGGCCAGCGTCGGCAGAGATCAACCCCGCCAACGGCCGGACGTTGATCAACTTCGACACGGTCTTCTACACCACGGCCGCCGAGTACCAGTTCCGGCTGCCGAACCTCGGGCCTGGTGTCGACATCATCGCCACTCCGGCTCGCTACACCTGGCACTTCGGCGATGGCCAGACGAAGGTGACCGACGAGCCGGGCCGTCCTTATCCGCACCTGGACATCACGCATGAGTACGAGAACACCGGCACTCGCCAGATCCGCGTCGACGTCGACTACCAGGTGCAGTGGAACGCCGGCGGCGGGTGGCAGACGATCGCCCAGACGATTCCTGGCCAGCAGGGTCCGTCGACATCGCTGACCGTTCTCGAGAACGACCCCGTGCTCAGCCGTAACCGGTAGAGGTGTCGCGAGTTGTTGGAGGACAGTCGGCCTCTATGCCGGCAAACCTCCAACAACTTGACGAGGAAGCTGATCGACATCCCCGCTAGGAGACCAGGTCGTCGATCATGATGGCCGCGAGCTTGCGTACGGCATTGCGGGTCTGCGGACGCAGCAACTTGTTGATCGCATTCGGATCCCGGAATGGGATCTTGCCGCCACCGTCGAGCGCCGGATCGTAGGGGACCACTACCAGGTCTCGCACGTGATCGGAGAATGCCTTTTCGATCGCGCGGACCTTGACCGGGCTGGCCGTTTCTTTCGCGACCACGGCGAGTACGACGCGGCGGCGCATGTCCGGGAAACCGTTGTCGGTAAGGAACTGCAGCGTCTTGCGCGCGAGGTTGGCACCATCCTTGGTGTTGTCGGTGACGAGCACCATCCCATGGGCCACACGTAATGTGCCGAGCATCGCTTCGTGCGTAATGTGGGTGCCATTGTCGAGAATCGCGAACGAGAAGAACGGCGCGAACAGCTCGGCCAACAGTTCGACGTCGGAGACGTTGAGCTGATGCCGGATCTTGCGGTCTGTCGACGCCGCAAGCACCCGGACGTTCATCTCGGGCACCTTCTCCATGAAGTCGTGGACGTGATAGCGCCACGGGATTTCCTCGACATGTGCGAGAAGGTCGCGAATCGAATGATGAGGACGTACGCCGAACCGGTCTGGCAAGGTGCCGAGGTCGGGGTTGAGATCGGCGACACCGACGGACTCCCGCCGGCCTTCAGCGAGTTCGGCCGCGAGAAGCGCCGCCAATGTCGTCTTGCCGACACCGCCCTTCTCGGATGCGATGCCGACATAGCCGCAGTATCCGCGGGTGCGCCGGAGTTGGCGGTTGAGACGCTGACGGACCTCCCACTCGTCGCGGTCGCGCCTGCTCATCCCGACGTTGAGCCGACTGACCCGATAAAGCGCACCCTGCCAACCGTGCCGCGGGACCGGCCGCCGCCGCTGCGTGGTGAGCTCGTCGACGAACGAGTCTTCCTCGACGTCGCTCGCCGGCGGACCCTGATCGGGTGCCTGCCATCCGCCGGGCGACGCGGGACCCTGCGACGAGGCAGGCCCGGGTCGCCGGGGCTCGGCGGTGGGCTGACTGGGCTGCGGTGGGTGGTGGCCTGGCGGCGACGACTGCCCGTACGCCTGCGCCGTGGGCGTCGGCTGCCGCTCCGGTTGAGGCGGTGAGGACCGCGGGGGACGCTGGGGCGGGGAGGTTGCCGCTGGTGGTGCTGGCTGCGGCGGTGGGGTCGGCTGAACGGGCTGCGAGGGCGGCGCTTGTGGTCCGGAGGTGTCACGCGCTGGCGGCGTACGGGAGTACGAGGGAGCCGAGCCGGTGGGACGCGGCGGTGGGGCAGGTTGGTTCGGTGTGCCGGACGAGCGTCCGCCGAAGGCAGAGGTACTCGGCCTGACACCCGGCTGACGAGGAGCCGGTCGTCCGATTCCCAACGCCGAGCCATACGCGGAATGGCCCTCGAGCCCTCCCCGCCTCGTCAGCGGAGGAGAGGCTGGCTGCTCGGCTGGGTCGACGGTCGGCCGTGGCGTCCAGTACGGCGGGGCCGCGGACTCCTCGCCGTCGCTCTCCGCCTCACCAGAGGTGGCCGACGATGTCGGTGACGGCGACTCGGACGGCTCGGGCTCGGGTTCGGGTTCAGACAGCTCAGGCTCGGCACCATCGGCAGGATCGGTACGTCCCGCGTCGACGGGGGCGTCCGCGTCGACCGGGGCGTCCGCCGCAACGGCGGGAAGGCGCGCCGCACGGGAGGCGTCGGCGACGTCGGACGCTGCTGGGACTGGGTCGGCCGGTTTTGGAGTCTCGGGCTCACGTGTGTCGAGGTCACTGCGTTGCGACGCTGGACGCGCGGGATCCGATCCTGCTGCCGCGTCTGGAGTCGCCGTATCCGACTCCGTCGGCAGCGAGACCGCTGACGTCGTTTGGTGAGTCGCCGGTGGAATCGTTTGTGGTGTCGGGGGCGGGCTCGCTTGTGGTGTCGGCGGTGTCGCCGCTTGTGGTGGGGTAGCCGTCTGGGGTGCCGGCGGGGTTGCCGATGCGGTGTCGTCGCTGGAGGGGGGCGCCGCAGCCTGGGGGTTCGCAGGGCCGGTATCGGTGAACGCGTACGACGCCGTGTCGTCGACACCTACCGGCGGCGGAGCCGGAGCGCCGGACGTGCCGGTTCCGAAGATGCCTGGCGGCGCGGGTTTGGACTCGCCTGGCCATGGCGCTCCGGGCAGCTGCGAGTGAGGGTAGGGCCGCCCGACCCCGACATGTACCTCGTAGGGGCGGCCACCGTGCCCTGGCGCCGCGGCCGCCCTGTCCGGCGCAGCGGGGGCCGGCGAACCCTCCCGATCCGGGCCTTCCCACCCGTCGGTGGTGCTCGTCACGGCTGAGGCGTCCGTACGGCGGTGCGATGACACGACGCGCTCCCGCTCGCGATCCTGCTCCCGTTCGTCGTCGGGCTCCCGTTCGTCGTCGAGCTCCGGTTCGTCGTCGGGCTCCCGCTCAACGTCCTGTACGCGGTCGTCGTCCCGCGCTCCCTCGTCGCTCCGCTCGCGCTCGTGCACCCGTTCCGGCTCGTCGTTCAGCACTCGCCCGCTCTCCTGCTTTCGCGCGACGTCGTACTCAGCCTCGGGTTCCCGCGACCGCTCCGACCCACCCGCGGCGACACGGTCCGAGCGCTCGGTGTCGTGGGGTTCCTGGTCACTCACAACTCACTCCCTGGCCGTGGGCTTCGCACGCTATCGATAGAACACGGACGCGATGATCCCGAGGGCGACGAACAACACAGCGCCCCCGATGATGATCATCCGGCCTCTCGTCGAGGTCTGCCAGAGTCGCGATACGGATGCGCTTCCAGTCGCGAGTTGGGCGGCGCTGGCGACCTGGCGCAACGCTCCAGGCCGCTCACTCCGGACCAGCTCACCCTCGTCCTCCGACGTGGACATACCCAGCGCAAGCCGCTGCGCCTCACGTACCTCGACAAGACTGCCGACGAGTTGGTCGAGACTCTTCGGAGTCAGCGGCAGCATCGTCACCGAGCGGTCGCTCTCGACACAGAGGACCGCGTTCCACGGATCGTCGGGGTCATAACCTTCCACGCCGTACGCAGTTGCTTCGTCCCACGGCAGGTCGGTGGACGCGTCGTCCTGCGAGGTTGCCAGATCGTCCGTCGAGAAGTCTGTACGTACGTCGGTGCCGTCGTCGGACCTCGATGGCGCCGGTGCCAGACCGGCGACGCCTGGCGGAGGGTTGGTGGCCCGCTGACCAGCGGGTATGCCGACGGCAGGGGCCCCGGAGTCCGGGTTCGTCGTCACGTCGTATCGCCCCTTCCGGCACTGCTGACGTACAGACGAGGGACCGACCTCGAACGAAGCCACCACCTCATCGCGAACAGTAGTTGCTCGTCCGGGATGTGCAACCGGCCGCGCTCACGGCTCCACGCCATGGCCGGACAGCCAGAGCTCCGGATCCTCCGGACGTCCGGAGACGCGCACCTCGAAGTGCAGGTGCGGTCCGGTGGAGTTGCCGGTCGTCCCGACCTCGCCGATCATCTGGCCGGGTATCACCGACGCGCCCTCGACACCTGGCGCGAACGCCCGTAGATGGGCGTACGACGTCATGACGCCGTGGCCGTGGTCGACGGTGATCATGTTGCCGTAGGAGCCGGCGCGCCCCGCGAACACCACCGTCCCGGCGGCCGCCGCGCGCGCCGGCGTCCCCGGGTCGGCGGCGAAGTCCAGGCCGGTGTGACACGCCTCCCAGCGGCTGCTGCAGTCGCCGAACCGGGCGGTCAGGTGGTAGCTGCCCGGCGGTACCGGAGTCACCCAGTCGCCGGTGTCAGGGAGCCGGCCGGCGTTGCCGTAGACCGACACATGGACGTGGTCGTAGTGCAGGCAGGTGTCGCTCGTGCAGCCCTGGTAGTGCCGGTAGTTGCGCCAACCCTCGTCCTGTCGCGCGACCGACCAGATCTTCTTGTCGAAGATGATGTACTTCACGCCGAGGGCGGACCGGTTGGCGAGGACCCAGTTGGCGACGTGCCAGCCGTACGCCTTGGCACCGGCGCTCTCGTAGTCGTCGAACGGCAACATCGCGTCGATCGCCCGGCCGGCGGAGTGGTCGCCGTCACCACCGGCGGGGCGTTCGCCGATGCCGAAGTACTGCTCGATGTCGGGGAACTTCTCGTGCGTACACCTCAGGACCGATCCGGCGTCGGGTGTCAGCCCTTCCTCGACCTGGGGCCAGGGCGTCGGCGGGCACTGCAGGCCGGGCGGGAAACCGCAGTCCTCGGCCCCACTCGCGCTTCCGGTGGCGTCCGCGACGATCGCGCGGGCGAGTGGTTCGTCGTCGGCGTACGCATTCGGATACGCCGACCGCTGCACCGCCTGCGCTGCGTCGGTGACGGGCATGGACACCCAGTCGCCGATGTCGACCAGCCCGGCCTGGCCGCCCCGGCCGCCGGTGTAGAACATCGTGGCCGAGACCTCGGGGTCCATGCGTTCGGTCGTCGATCCCCAGCCCGCCCGCTGCTGGAAGAGCCCTACCGAGTCGCGGTCGCCGTAGGGGATGTTGTGCAGCGCCGACTCCTGCATCGCGGTGGCGAGGGCGATGACCCAGCCGTACTCGGGAATGTTGGCGCGCCGGCCCATGTCGATGATGGTCTGCGCGTTGCGGGACTGTTCGGCGTCGAGTTGGTGGGTGTCATCGGTGATGCTGGCGGTGATCGCCATCGGGCCGCACGGGGTCCCGGCTCCGGACTGGTCCGACCCGAGGGGTGCGAACAACGCCATCGACATCGACCCGATGAGTGCCACCATGAGCAGCGGGATCACGGCTACCAGGACGCCCGCGGCGATGAACAGCGTCCGCCGATGGGGTGCGCGGTTGACCCGTCCACGGGTACCCCGGCGTACGGCGGAGTCGACGGCGCGGCGACCTGCCCGGCGGGCGGCCGCTCTGGCGAGGCGCTGACCGGCGACCTTGGCGGCCGCGATGATCGGCGCCGCCATCAGGCCGCTCCGGCGTCAGGGTCGGGGGTGGAGTCGGGGTCGGCGTCGCGGCGGCCGCGTGGTGTGGGTTGCGGGGTGTCGGTGTCGGGGAGGACCTCGGCGACCCGCCAGCCGGTCGTGTCGAGTACGAGGTTGCAGCGCACCTCGAGGCCGTCGCTGAATCGTGTGGTGGTGCCGGCCGCGTACGGTGTGGCCGCCACGACGCGCGGCTTTCCTACGACGCGGGAGGTGGGAAGCTCGGCAGGGTCGACGTCGGCGAGGCGGCTGGTGAGCCACTCGGTCGCGTACGGCCGGATCCGTTTCGTGCGCTCGGCGGCGGTGCCGGGACGTTTCCACTCGGCGATGAAGCGCTCGGTGACGTCCGCGATAGCCGCCTTCGTCGTGGCGTCGGGGACGTACTCCCGATCGTCGTCGTGTCCCGTGCCTCGGGTCGTCGACGGTTCGGGGGTGACCGGGCCCGCCGGCGCCGGGGTGCCACCGCGGGGTGGCGGTGTCTCCTCGGTGGCGGTGGTCTCCGCGCCGGTCGCGTCGCGGTAGGTGGTGACGAGGAGCGCAACCACGGCGACGACGGCGGCAACAGCCACCGTCACCGCGGTGATGCGGACGCTCCGGTTGTCCATCGGTCGCTCCCCCGACGGGCAGGCCCGGGCGCTGCGCCGCGGGCATGTCGGCAACCACTGTGTCCCGAACACCGTACGCGACGTAACCGCCACTTCGCATCGCGGTCACCGCGGTGCGTTCCGGGGGCGAACCGCCAGCGCGTGTTTGCGTGAGGGGCGCCTTCCTCCAGTACGCGGTCGTGTGAGGGGCGCCTTCCGCCAACGGGCGTTTACGTAAGGGGTCCCCTCCGCCGATAGGTTCGCGACAGGGGCGCCTTCCGCCAACGGGCGTTTGCGTGAGGGGCGCCTTCCTCCAGTGCGCGTATGCGTGAGGGGCGCCTTCCTCCAGTGCGCGTTTGGCGCAGGGGCACCCTCATCCAAAGAAGCGGCGACCGGCCTCGCGTGCGACCAGGAAGACGAACTCGACGTTCCCGAGGACGTATCGACCGAGCAGCCGGCGCGGCTCCTGCACCATCCTGTGCAGCCACTCGAGACCGGACCGCTGCATCCACAGCGGCGCCCGGCTCACGTTGCCGGCCACGACGTCGAACGATCCACCCACTCCGATCGCCAGCCCAGCGCCGAGTGCGCCCAGCTGCCGGTGGAGGAACTCCTCCTTGCGCGGCGTGGGCAGGCCGACGAACAGCAGGTCAGGTCGGGTCGCCGCCACCTCGGCCACCACCGAGGCCTCCTCCTCCGGAGTCCAGTAGCCGTCCCGGGCGCCGACGACGAGGACGCCCCGGGCACGGGCGACGTCGGCGGTCCTGCGTACGGTCTCTGGCTCCGATCCGAGCAGGTGGACCCGGAAGCCACGTTCGGCGGCGACTTCCCACATGCGGAGCATGAAGTCGATGCCGGTGACACGTTCGGGCATCCGGGATCCGAGCAGCCTGCTCGCCCACACGACCGACTGCCCGTCGGCGTTGGCGATGGCGCACGACTCGATGATCCGCCGCAGCCGTGGATCGTGGCGCGCGGCGACCACCTTGGCGGCGTTGATGGCGACGTGCTGGTGGGGTCGGCCGGTACGGATGAGCGCACAGGCGGTCGCGACGGACTCCTCCATCGTGAGTGCGTCGACCGGGATGCCACAGAGGTGGGTACGCCTGGACAGGGCGCCGTCGGTCGCGATGCCGTTGTCGTCGGCATCCGCCTCCCGCGGTGCCGTCACGTTCCCTCCCGCGGTGCCGTCACGGTCCCTCCCGCGAAGCGCGGATCGCGCGAACGGCTGTCATCCAGGTCAGCGTCACGTCGCACAGTTCAGGGTCATACAGCTCCCGCTTCACACCGCCAGAATGACGAGATCCCGTATGCCGCCGCGTCGGCCTGAGCACGGCGACTCCGCCGCATACCTCACCGACCCGTCGCGCTCCGACCGGCGGCGTCGGTCCAGCATGCCAGTGCGGGAACGCGCGGTCGACCGTGGATCACCGGCCGCACCCGATCGCTACGCCGTGTCCGTGACCTGTACCGGTACGGAGTCCTGGTCGCTGTTCCTCGGCCTGGTCGCTGTGGTGAGGCGACGGACACGGCGTACCGTCCTCGCCACCTCGCGCCCCTCCAGCAGCGCGAACACCACGCCGAACAGGACGGCACTGCCTGCTACGACGGCAGCGTGGGGGATCGCGACGGCGACACCCGCGAGCGCGATGCCCGTGCCACCGGTCGCGGCGTAGCGCACCATCGGCCCGACACGGGCGAGACCGAGGCGCCGGAACGCCACGACGACCGGGACCCCCGCCTGCACCACCATGCCGGCGAGATAGCCGACCGCGATCCCGGTCGCGCCGAGCCGTGGCGACACCGCGAACCACGTCAGACCACCCACGACCACCCCTGCCGTGGAGGCCAGCGGGGGGATCCGCGCGAGGACGAGGTCGTACGCCGAAAGGACGTTTACCGACGGTACGGCGATGACGTACAGCAGGACCGCGAGGACGAGGATCGCGAAAACCGCCCCGCCGGAGGCGTACGACCGGCCGAACACCAGCCCCAGCAACGGTCCGCCGAGCATCGCCGCGAGCGTGAACGCCGGCAGCATGCCGAGGGCCAGCACCCGGGTCACGGTCGCGGTGTGCTTCGCGAGCGCCGCACCCTCGCCCCGGCCGACCGCCTCCGCCGCGGCGGGAAAGAACGCGAGGGCCAACGCGCGCGGCAGGAAGAACGCCGGAGCCACCAGGCTCATCGCGGCCGCGTAGACACCTGCCTCGGCACTGGACGCCGTATGGCCGGCCACGACCATCGACAGCTGGAAGAAGCCCTGGCCGGCAGCGATGCCGAGGGCGGAGAACGCGACGAAGCCGCCGAGCTCGGCGCCGAGGGGCGGCATCGGCTCGCGCCGCGAACGGCCCGCGATGCGTGGCCCTGCATGCTCGCCCGGCCGTGGGTACTCGCCCGGCCCTGCATGCTCGCCCGGGCCGCTGCCCTTCCCAGGCTGGGGATGCTCGTGGCGGGTGGAGACGTTCGCGGCCAGCGCGAAGCCGGCGTACCCGATGACCAGAGGGAGCACGAGTACGGCGCGCCACTGCGGTGGCGCCCAGACGAGCGCCGCCGCGGTGAGGGCGAGGATCGCGGCGTCGGCGCTCACCTCGAGGACCGCGTATCTTCGCGCCAGGTGGTAGCCGTAGAGCACCGACTTGGCGAAGGAGTACGCCGAGTAGGCGGCCGTGAGCGCACACACCGTCGCCACGTCGAGCCAGCCCGCACCAAGGAGCACCCAGCGGCCGATGACAGCGAGAAGCGCGACGACCACCGCGGTGCCGGCCAGCGTCCACAGGCTGAGCTTCCGGCGGACGCTCAGCGCTGCGGCGGGACCCCATCGCGACATCGCAATCGGCAGGAACTTCGCCGCTCCGGCACCGGTCGCGGCCGCCGTCGCGAACGTCCCGAAGAACGCGAGCGACACCTGGGCGTTGATTTCGGCGAGCCGGGCCGGGTCGCCGGTACGACCGATGAGGGCGGTGTAGACGAGTCGGGTCAGCCCCAGCGCGGCGATGCCGAGCATCGACCAGAGCGTCCCGCGCAGCACCCGGGCGGCGAGGCGGTGCCGTGCCGAGGCGAGCGTCGAGTCGTCGGTCGGTCCGGGCAGGGTATCGTTCGGCACGGTTACGTCCCAGAGGGTGAAGGCTCGCGCTCACGGTACTCAACCCGCCGCGACACCCAGGGATCCAGCACAGTCAGGGACCCAGGTCAGTCAGGGATCCGCGACAGTGAGGGACCCAGGTCAGTCAGGGATCCGCGACAGTGAGGATCCAGGTCATCCACACCCGCGAATCCAGAACAGCTCATTCCGGAACAGTTCAGTAGGAGACTCGGCTGCACGTCGTCGTCGTCACCAACCTGTGGCCGAGCGAGCGGCGTCCGGCCTGGGGTTCGTTCGTCGCCAGCCGGGTCGACGCACTGCGGCGGGCCGGGCACGACGTCGCTGTCGTCGCCGTGCGTGACCATCCGTCGGCCGTACGCCGGTATGCCAGCCTGCTGGCTGCCGTCTGGCAAGCGATGCGACGGCGGCGGGCTGAACGCGGTGAGGTCGTGGTGGAGGCACACATCGCGTATCCGACGGGCCTGCTCGCCTGGCCCGTCGCGGCGCGGCTGGGTGCGCCACTGGTGTTGTTCGCCCATGGCAGCGACGTGCTTCGGCTTCCGGACCGGTCGGTTCTCGACCGGGCGCTGGGGCGGTGGGTGTTCGGCCGGGCAGCGCTGGTGGTCGCCAACAGCGGGTATCTCGCCGACGAGGTCGAGGCGCGCATCGCTGTACCAGCCGAGCGGATCGTCTGCGTGTCCCCAGGCATCCGGTACGCCGACCTCGCGGCCGCGGCCGCGGCCGCGACCGCGGAGTCGGCGGGGCGGGGTGGACGGCCACAGGAGCTGCTGTTCGTCGCCAACCTGATCCGCCGCAAGGGACTCGACATCCTGCTCGCCGCCCTGGCCGAGCTGGCAGAACGCGGCGACGACGTACCCCGCCTCCGGGTGGTCGGCGACGGCCCGGAGCGTCCCGCGCTTACGAGGTCCGCGCGCGAGGCCGGACTCCCGGTCGAGTTCGCCGGCGAACGGGCGCACGACGCCGTCCTCGCCGAGCTGGCCGCGGCCGAGGTGCTCGTCGTACCGTCCCGCGAGGAGGCCCTGGGCCTCGCGCCGCTGGAGGCGATGGCGGCCGGTTGCGTACCCGTCGTCGCCGCCGTCGGAGGGCTCGCCGAGTCGGTGACCGACGGCGTGACCGGGTTCACCTGCCCGCCGGAGGATCCGGTAGCGCTGGCCACCACCCTGGTCAAGGCGTTGTCCGCCGTCCGTGATCCGGTCCGCCTGGCGGCGCTGCGGGAGGCTGGCGACGCGCTGGCCCGGCACCACGACGTCGCCGCCGCGGCCGTACGCACGATCGAGCACCACGCCGGGCTCGGTCGTACCACCTCTCGTTCCGTCCGTCGCGCCACCGGTCGGTCCGCGCGTCGATCCGTTCGTCGATCCATTCGTCCATGGTGACCGGCAAGCAGGTCAGCCGGCGGTTCGCTCTGGCCGTCGGCGCGATCGGGGCGGCGGCGATCCTGGCGGTCAGCGTGGTGGCCGACGCCCTTATCCCGCCAGCCAGCGCCCGGATGCCGCTCACGATCTACGTCGACGCCCGGATCGGCGACGACCGAGCGCCCGGGCGGACGCCGGACGAACCCCTCGCGACCCTCGGCGAGGCGCTCCGCCGCGCGAAGCCAGGCGCCGACATCCTGCTCACCGGTTACGGCGACCGGTTGACCTACGCCGGCACCGGCACCCACTGCGTCACGCTGGTCGGGGAGCCGGACCGGCCGATCGTCATCCGGCGCAACGTCTATACCAACACCCTCGCGCCGGCCGTGATCAGTGCCGACCACACCGTCCGCGGTGGGTGGACGCGGCATCCCGACGATCACGGAACGAAGGAGCCCGCGGGCGACCCCGGACGCAACGCAGGCGCCAGAGACACCGGACACACCAGTGACACCAGGCACAGCAGGGGTGTCTGGTCGATGCCGTGGCCGCGCCGGATCCGACTGACCGGCGACCCGGACGTCGGCTTCGTCAAGATCGGCGGCATCGCCCTCACCGGCTATCCGGTCAGGCCGAAGGCGTCGGTCGACGAGGCGGCGTGGTGGGAGGGTGGGCGGGTCTACGTCCGTACCAGTCGGGCCGACCCGAACCGCTACCCGGTGACGGTGAAGGACGGCGACGCCCTCTGCCTGTCGGGCCAGTCCCGCCACGTCCGCGTCAAGGACCTGATGGTGGTCGGCGCCGTCCACGCCGTACGCACCGAACCGGACGCCTTCGACATCCAGGTCGAGCACCTGGTCCGCGAGAACGTTCTCGACGACGACCGGCTCGCCCATCTGGGGTCCGAGCCGACTGAGAGGGACCTGACAGAGCCTGAGTCGACAGAGCCTGACCCGACTTGGCGTTCGGGGAGCGGCTCGTGATCTCGTTCGGCTTCGGCGTCACCGCGGTCGCCGTCGCGCTCGGCGTGTGGTGGCGGGTTCCGCAGCTGCGCGCCTGGCCACCCGCGCTCGGCCTGCTGATCGCCACGTTCACGGTCGTCCCACCCCACCAGACCATCGCGCTCGGCGTCGGCGCCGACGACCTGCTGTTCGTGCTGGGCCTCGCGATGCTGCTGCCGCACGCCCTGCGCTCCCGCGCGGGACTCGGGTCGTCGCCGCCGGCGCCCTTCCCGTACGCCTCGACCCTCTCCGCTGGTGCCGGGCTCCTCGCTGCGGGCACGACGATCTCGGCGTTCGTCAATGCCGACGGTCTCGGCGAAACGGCCGCGCTGCTGCTGCGTGGACCGGTTCGGCTACTGCTGTACGTCGTGATGGTCGTGGTCATCGTGGCGCAGCTGCCACGCGATCGGACCCGAACGGTGGTGGCGCGCGCCCTCGCCGGGGTGGGAACGTTCGAGGCGGCGTTCAGCGTGCTGGCGTACATCGTCGGGTTGCCGGGCGGTTTCGGCCTGCAGGTGGCACAGGGAAACACCAGCCTGGTCGGAGAGATCCCGGGCCGGGTCACCGGAACCCTGGGCCTCTCGCCGAACTTCCTCGGTGCCCTGCTGGTGTTGTCGATCCCGGTCACGCTCGGGATCGCGCTGGATGCCGGCCCGGGCTGGTGGGCGTACGTACGGACCCTGCTCGCCCGGGCACGCGGTCGGAGTCGGTCGGTCGCGGCGGCAACCACCGGGAACGGCGGTTGGGCGCAGCTCGGTTGGGCGCTCGCGGTCGTCGTGCAGACCTGGGCCCTGGTGCTCACCTACACTCGCAGCTCGCTCGCGGTCACGCTCCTCGCGTGCGCGGTTCTGGTGGCACTCCGGGGGCGGCTGCAGTGGCTCGTGGTCGGTGCGGTCGTCCTCGTCGGGCTGCTCTTCCTGACGCCGGCGTTCGACCGGATCATCCACGACCGTACGGATCGGCTGGCGTTGTACACGTCGGCCGTCCGGGTGTTCCTCGACCATCCGTTCGCCGGTGTCGGTCCCGGCGAGCAGGCGCGGTTCACGGCGGCGGCACCGGACCTCTACCGGGCGACGCCGTTCGGGGTGGCCGGCAACAACGCCCACAACACGGTGCTGCTCGCGGCCGCGGAGAACGGCGTCCTCGGACTCCTCGGTGCGCTCGTCCTCAACCTCGCCCTCGGCGCGGTTGCCGTCGCGGTCATCCGGCGGGCGCGGGCGGCCGCCCGGGCCACCGGTTCACCGCGCACCGAACCGTTGGCCATCGGGGTAGCGATGCTGGCGTTTCTGTTACAGGGGATGGCGAACAACCTGTTCACGGTGACGCTGACGGCGAGTGCGCTGGTGATGCTGCTCGGCGGGTGCGCGTTGCCCTGGCTCGATCCCACCGGCGACCAGAAATCCGGTACGCCCGAACCCGAGCTGGCGCCGGACACTAGACAGGTCTAAGCAAATCTAGCTTCCTTGCTAGACAGGAATAGACGACCCGAGACCGCAGCATCGGCGAGTCCCGGCGAGTCCCGGTGAGCGGCAGTGAGTGGCAGCGGGTCGGCAGCGGGTGAAGGATCGCCGTTCACCGCATCCCGCTCGCGAGCCGGCCACCCGGGCGGGGCCAGGTGCCGTCGACCACACCCTTCGTACCGTCGAAGGTCAGCAGGCGCGCGTGCAGGCGTCGCAGGCTCACACGTGAGTCGCGTCTGAACTCGACGTAGGTCACCGCCGCCTCCGCCGCGAACTCGGCGAAGGCGCGTACGGCGGACAGAACAGCCCTCGTCGGCGCGCTCTCCAGCAGTGCGGCACCAGAAACCTGGCCCGGTCCGGCGGAGACCGTCGCGGCGAGAATCGCGGCCACCGCGGCGACCGCCGACTGCCGGAGCCCAGACCTGAACGACTCGACCGCGTCGGCGCTCGTCCGCAGGTGCCGCGCGATTTGACGACAGGTCTCGCCAAGCGTCTCGAAGCAGCCGCCCAACACGTCCTGGTGGTACGCCTGCAGAGCATCGGCGGACGTGCCTTCCCACGACTCGAGGAGCCGCGTCACCGCGCTCGCGATCTCCGTCCGACCGGTCGTCAGCCGGGTGCCGAGCGAGCTGCCGGCCGTCCCGTCGTACGCAGAGCCTTCGTACGCAGAAGCATCGGAGGTTTCCGAACCGCCGTCCCAGTCCTGCGCCGCCTGGCGCAGCAGCTGGGCGTCCCCGGGAGTGCGTACCAGCTCCCGGGTCTTCGGCCATGTCGCGCGGACGGGAGCCGGCAGCAGGTCGAGGTGCTTGTCGACCAGCCAGGCCATGAACCGCACCGGGTCGCCATGGGGGTCGAACGCCTCACCACGCCCGCGGCCGGCAACCGGCATCGTCCCTTGCTCGCTCAACTCCCCACCCTCCCCTAATCCTCGAGCTGGCGGCCGATGGTGTGGAGTTCGTCGCCGGCCTGGTCCTCCTGGTCCTGCCAGCGGCGTGCCGCGAGATGGATCGTCGCGCCGATGTCGTCGAGCACGACGCCGCCGTCCCGAAGCAGGCTCGACGCCGAACGCCGGAGCTCGTCGTAAGCATGGGCGAGGTCGTCTTCACCGTCCTCGGGGTGTCCCCAAGCTTCGAGCGGGAGGTGGAGCGGTGCCTCGTCCAGCGACACGGCGAAGTGTCCCACCGTGCCGCCGAGGTCGGAAAACGTCGACGCAGCCTGCCTGAACGCGGCCAGGTCGAGCGTGGTCTTGGCCACCGGTCACCTCCGATCTTCCCGACGTAGGTTAGGCGATTCGACGATCATCGCGAGCCCGTCATCCACAGGGATGAAGCGAATCCACAGCTTCGGAAGGGTGTCAGGGCAGCCGCTTGCGGAGCTCGTCCATGCGGTGGCGCAACTGCTCGAGCTGTTCCTGTGCCACATCCTCGAGTGGGCGGTCCCCGGTGATCTCGGCGGCGAGCTCGGCGCGGCGCTGTGCAGCGGCGTCCTCACCGGCGCGAAGGGCCGTGACCAACTCCTCGGCGAGGCGTCCCTTTTCGGTCTCCGCTGCGTATCGCGGCCGCATCTCGATGTCGATCAGCTCCCCCTCGCAGGTGAACTCGACGGCGACGCCGGTACGAACGTCTCCGGCGCCGACGGTCTCGGCGGCGAGCTTGGCCATCACGTGCCGCAACGCGGGAACCGCTTCCGCCACCCACGGGAAGTCGACCAGCCGGCCTACCTCCGATGCGTGGGGCAACCCACCCATTGCGGCGGCATGGACACCGTCGTCGTGCAGGTCGGCGTCGCCCGGACCGCCGTCGAGCGGTCCAGCGTACGCCAGGCCGGCAGTGGCGAGGTCGACGAAATCCTGGTCGGTGAGGCCGATGCCGAGGTCGGGCAGGTCCGGCTCCTCGCCGTACATGTCCCGTTCCTCGTCGAGGCCGGTGGCGTCTTCGGTGGAGTGGTGCCCGCCGCCCGCGGTGGACGCGACCACGGTGTCGGTTCCGTCGTACGACTGAAGTGGCGAATCCTGCGGGTCCACGCCGCCGGCGTACAGCGACTCGGCCGTGGCCACCGCGGCCCTGCTGGCGCTGCGGTAGAGCCTCGTGACCTCGCTGTCGAGCGTCTGGGCCGGGATCGCGCGGGTCCAGTCCGGGTCGAGAGTGATGGCGTGGATCCTGGCGTGACCGTCCACGGCGACCTGGACGGCCCCCCGACGACCCTCCGCCGTGAAGACGCGACTGGCGAGCTGGGACTCGAGGGCTTGGAGGCGTTCACCGAACACCGTCGAGGCAGGTGTCGACGGTTGCGACCCGGCAGCGCCAGAGTCGCTCCGGTCCGCACCCATGACGTGTCCCCCGATCACGGCCCTGCCCGTGGCAACGGCGAGCAAACTACCTGGCCAGACGGGTCCTGTGTCAAGATCGTCCGCCTGCCGATACGCATTCCGCAGGATTTCGACGGTCCCCGCCGTCCCTTCGGAGGGCCGTTTCCGGGTGCGTTCCGGCGTTCGTCGCGTGATCGACGGGCCGCGACACGCGCTAGCCACATCTAAGGAAATCTACGAGTTTCGCTAGACAAGGCCATACAGTCCGATCGTGGATCCCGTACGGAACCCCTACGCGCCGGGCGCGGGCCAGCGCCCACCGGAGCTCGCCGGCCGCGACCGGGAGGTACGCCAGTTCGAGGTCGTCCTCGAACGCGTCGCCGCTGGACGGCCCGAGCGGAGCATGGTGCTGTCCGGCCTTCGTGGCGTCGGCAAGACCGTTCTCCTCAACGCTCTGCGGTCCCTCGCGCTGTCCCGCGCCTGGGGCACCGGCAAGGTCGAGGCGCGTCCCGACCGGTCGATCCGGCTGCCCATCGCACAGGCGCTGCATGCCGCCAGCCGTGAGCTCGCGCCGCGCCACCGCGACCCCGAACGCGTCGACGAGTTCCTCGGCGTCCTCAAGGCCTTCGCGCTCGAGACGACGCCCAAGGACCGCAAGGGGGTGCGATGGCGACCACCGTACGAAGTGCCCGCCCTCCGTGGCCGTGCCGACTCCGGTGACCTCGAACTCGACCTAACAGAACTCTTCACCGCCGCCGGCGAACTCGCCCGCGACCTCGGGGTCGGTGCGGCCGTCTTCATCGACGAGATGCAGGACATTCCGCCGGACGAGCTGTCGGCATTGTGCGGTGCCTGTCACGAGATCAGCCAGCGGGCGGTGTCGTTCATCGTGGTCGGTGCGGGGCTGCCGCACCTGCCGACGGCGCTGTCGGCGAGCAAGTCCTATGCCGAACGCCTCTTCCGGTACGTCTCGGTCGACCGGCTCGAGCGGACCGCGTCCGACCGCGCGCTGACCGTTCCCGCGGCGACCGAGGAGGTGGAGTACGAACCAGAGGCCCTGAACGCCCTCCACGATGTCACCGACGGCTATCCGTACTTCGTCCAGGCGTTCGGCAAGGCCACCTGGGATGTCGCGCCCCGGAGCCCGATCAGTGTCGACGACGTGAAGGTCGCCGCGCCGGAGGCGGAGGCGGAGCTGGCGGTCGGGTTCTTCGGATCCCGGTACGAACGTGCGACACCCGCCGAGCGGGAGTACATGCGCGCGATGGCCGAGTTGGGCGCCGAGGTCGCCGACCATCCGGTGCCGACGGGGGACGTCGCCAGCATGCTCGGCCGCAAGCCGCAGAGCCTGTCGCCGGCGCGGGACTCCCTGATCAAGAAGGGCCTTGTCTACGCCGCCGAACGCGGCACCGTGGCATTCACCGTGCCCCACTTCGGCGCCTTCCTTCGTTCGCAACACGCGTAGCCCCGACACCTGGGCGGCACATTCGCCTTGCATCGTTTGGAATTGGCGTGCATCGTCGAGCCGCGGGATCCCCTCGGATGACTTCCGTCGGTGTGCCTCGACGGGAGGGGGATCTGTCGTACGCGTCGACTGTCCGTCGTTCGCCGATCCCGCCATGGGTGCTGGTGGCGGCCAGGTAGGCTCGCGCACGTCCCGATCTTTCGCACCGATGGCGAGGCACAGGTACATGCGCTGTCCACGTTGTGGCTCTGACAACTCGGACGGTCCTCGCACCTGCTCCCGCTGCGGCATGGCGTTGACGCCTCCCCAACAGAGCGGTGGGCAGTCCGCCAGTTGGGGCCAGCCAGGAGGGCCGGGGGAAACCCAGCCAGGAGCGGCTGCACCGTCGGGCAGTCAGGGCAACCAGCCAGGCAACTATGGCACGCGACCGGGCGGCCAGGGCACCTCACCGGGCGGCCAGGGCGCGTGGGTTCCGCCCGCGTCGGCCCAGGGCGGCGGGGACCCGCATCGACATTCCCACTCGCACGGCCAGTCACAATCCCACGGTCAGCCACAATCCCACGGCCAGTCGCAGTCCGATGGCCAACCACAGTCCGACAGCCAATCGAGTGGTGGCCACCCCACGCAGGGACGCCGTGCGGTTGGCCCTTCGTGGTCCCGGCCGCCCGCACCACCGAACGAGTCCCCACCCTGGTCCGGGTCCGACGACGCCGCACCGTGGCAGACGCCGCCCCAGCACGCCCCTTCGCCGCGTTGGACGACCCCGCAACCGGACCCGGCCCGGCAAACCCCGGAAACGGCCGCCGAACCGCCCCGACCCGCGTCGCGCTATCCGTGGGCGCTGTGGCGAATCCTTACCGTTGCGTTGCCCGCCGAGGCACTCCTCGCAGCCGTCTACGGCATCTTCGCCCTCGCGCCCCGGCGCGGGATCTTCGCCCAGTTGGCGGCGGAGCCCGCCGAGGTGACCAGTGGTGCCGCGACCCAGAGCGACACGATCAACCTCATCTTGTTCCTCCTCGCCGGTGTCGGTGCGCTGCTGACGATCGGACTGATGGTGGCCTGGTTGGTCCGGTCACGGCGTACGACGGATGGGCCGTCGCCGTCGTTCGGCCCTGCATGGTGGGTGGTCACGGCGCTCGGCGTCGCGGCCGTCATCGTCGCCCTGGCCCTGCACGCGAACTCCGACCCCGGGCCGATCGCGGTCGGATACGTGTTCTTGGGCGCGGGGGCGCTGCTGATCGCGGCGGCTGCCAGCTGGGCCGTCCCGGTCGTACGCAAGGCGGGACGGCAGGCGGCCAAGGCCGCCGCTGACGCGACTGCTCCCTCGCCGGCCCCCGAGCCGTCGAACTGACCCGGGCACGCGCCCCACAAGTCCCCTGCCCCCACAAGTCCCCTGCCCCCACAAGGCCCCTGCCCCCCACAAGGCCCCTGCCCCCACAAGGTCCCTGCCCCCACAAGGTCCCTGCCCCCACAAGGCCCCGCCCCACTCTCCGCGCAGCCCCTTCTTGCTGGATGAGGGGCGCCCTCCTCCCATAGGTCCGCATGAGGGGCGCCTTCATCCAACGGGCCACGGCATGAGGGGCGCTTTCATCCAACGGGCCACCGCATGAGGGGCGCCCTCCTCCAAACAAGAAGGAGGTCCCCGGTGCGAACGCGACCGGCGCGGCCCCTTGGCTGGGATAGCGGCAGAGCGCCCTTCGTGCGAAACTGTTGGACTCAGTCCAATACTCTGGTGATGGATGGCTTCCGATGTCCGCTCCCGTTCCCACCGCGACCACCACTCCGACGACGCCGCGAGCCGCGACAGGTCTCGCCGCCCGAACCGATGCGCTCCGTGCGTTCAACCGCTTCTACACCGGCCTGATCGGCGCTCTCGGCGGCCGGCATCTGCACTCGCCGTACTCGCTCACCGAGGCGCGGATCCTCTACGAACTCGCCCACGGCGACGTCACCACCGACGTCCGCACCCTCCGGGGCGACCTCGACCTGGACGCGAGCTACCTGAGCCGGATCCTGGCCAAGTTCGAAGCCGACGGGTTAATACGGCGCGACCGCTCCGAGGCCGACGCACGGCGCCAGGTCGCCGCTCTGACCGCCAAGGGACGGGACACGTTCGCGTCTCTCGACTCGCGCGCGACCGATGACGTCCACCGGCTGCTGGCAGATCTCACCGACACGGACCAGGCGCGACTGACGGCGGCGATGGCGGTGGTCCGGGAGGTGTTGGGCGACGCACCTCGCCCGCCGGCGTGCGTGCTGCGTCCGCTGCGACCCGGCGACCTCGGCTGGGTCGTGCATCGCAACGCGTACCTGTATGCCGAGGAGTACGGATGGGACGCGAGCTACGAAGCCCTGGTCGCCCGCATCGTCGCGGACTACATCGACCAGTGCGATCCGGCCTGTGAGACCGGGTGGATCGCGGAGATGGCCGGCGGTCCGGTGGGCGCCGTCTTCTGCGTACGCAAGGACGGTGAGACCGCGCAGCTGCGACTTCTGTTGGTGGAGCCGACGGCCAGGGGCTTCGGCATCGGCGCTCGGCTGGTCGACGAATGCGTACGGTTCGCACGGCGAGCGGGCTACCGGCGACTGGTCCTGTGGACGAACGACGTTCTCACCCATGCCCGCCGGATCTACGAACGGGCCGGGTTCACCCTCGAGAGGGAAGAGTCCCACCACAGTTTCGGCAAGGATCTCGTTGGCCAGTGGTGGGGCCTCGACCTCACCTCCACGGAGTCCGGCTCAGGGCCTGGGGCTGAGTCAGCGAACTCCCCGAAGACCTAGCGGCTGGCCCGCAAGCCGTTTGGATGAGGGGCGCCCTCATCCAATAGGTTCGCTGGAGGGGCGCCCTCATCGAGGAGCGGCTCGCAGGAAGGGACCCCTCATCGAGGAGCGGTTCGCAGGACGGGTCCCCTCATCCAAACGGCGAGCGACAGGTGCGCTTCCCAGTCCAGACAGCAAGAGATCCCGGTTGCCGAAGCAACCGGGATCTCTGTGCTGCTTGACCTCGTGAGAGGTGTCCAAGCTGTCGCAGGTCGGTCCTACTGGAAGATGGTCGAGTTCGACCGCTCCGTGTCGGTGTAGCCCTGCTTGATGTTCTCGACCGCAGCGCCGAGCTGACCGAGCACCTGGTTGAGCTCCTGGATCGCCTTCTCCCACTGGGC
>JBOHED010000074.1:0-4194 GCA_050700915.1 Actinopolymorphaceae bacterium
CCACAGGAGAGCACCGGACCGGGGCGCGGCCCGACCGCCGACCCCACCTGCTGACCAGTTGGCCGATGACCAGTTGGCCGATGACCAGTTGGAAGGGCGCGTTCGGCTGGGTCGACCGGATGCTCCACGGGTACGAACGCCGCCCGTTCTCCCCGCTGCGCCGGCAGGCCCTGCGCCGGTCGGCGGAGTGGATCATCGCCCGACAGGAGAAGGACGGCTCCTGGGGCGGGATCCAGCCGCCCTGGGTCTATTCGCTGATGGCGTTGCACGCGTTGGGCTATCCGCTGGAACATCCGGTGCTGGCGTCGGGCATCGCCGGGTGGGAACGGTTCACGGTCCGGTCCGACGGCCCTGAGGGACCGCTCCGGCGGATCGAGGCCTGCCAGTCACCGGTGTGGGACACCGCGCTCGCGCTGGTCGGGCTCGGCGACGCGGGAGTGCCGCCCGACCAGCCGGCGATGGTGCGGGCACGGGACTGGCTGCTGGGCGAGGAGATCGTGGTCCGTGGTGACTACGCCGTACGCCGACCGGCCGCGCCCGCCGGCGGTTGGGCGTTCGAGTTCGACAACGACCTGTACCCCGACACCGACGACTCGGCCGAGGTGGTGCTCGGTCTGCGTCGTACGGCCGCGGTCCCCGAAGTCGACGACGCCGTGGGCCGGGCGCTGGACTGGCTGCGGGCGATGCAGTGCAAGGACGGCGGATGGGGCGCGTTCGACGCCGACAACACCCGCGAACTTGCGTACCAGCTTCCGTTCTGCGACTTCGGCGCCGTCATCGACCCGCCGAGCGCCGACGTCACCGCCCACATCGTCGAGATGTTCGCCCGCGAAGGACTCGCCCAGGAAGGCACGGTACGGCGCGCGGTTCGCTGGCTCTTCGACCACCAGGAGGACGACGGCTCGTGGTTCGGCCGGTGGGGCGCCAACCACGTCTACGGAACCGGTGCCGTCGTCCCCGCCCTCGTCGCGGCCGGCGTGTCGACCCGGCACCGCGCCGTCCACCGGGCGCTCACCTGGATCGAGGAACACCAGAACGACGACGGCGGCTGGGGCGAGGACCTCCGGTCGTACGACGATCCGGCGTGGCGCGGGCTCGGGCCGTCGACCGCCTCCCAGACCGCCTGGGCGCTGCTCGCCCTGCATGCCGGTGGCCGGGAGGATTCCGAGGCGGCGATGCGGGGCATCTCGTGGCTGGTGGACTCGCAGCGTGACGACGGCAGCTGGGACGAGCCGCAGTTCACGGGTACGGGGTTTCCGGGCGACTTCTACATCAACTACCACCTCTACCGGATGGTGTTTCCGGTCAGCGCCCTCGGCCGGATGCTCGGCCGGTCCACCTGGGCTGGCGGTCAGCAGTAGCGCCGGCTGAACGGAAGCCCGTTGACCGGACGCCCGAGGGGGAGGCAGGAGATGCCACGACAGTACGTCGTCTACGCACCGACCCACGCCGAGGCGCGCCGCCTGCGGCGGGGGCTGCCTGGCCTGCGGGGGTTGGGGTCCGGCGTGGTGCGGCGTACGGGCGTGGGCAGGTCCCGGTCGGAGCGGGTCGCACGCTCGGGGGACCTGCGGGCCGCGGACGGCAGTGCGGTGGCCGGGATCGCGGTCGCCGGAATCGCCGGCGGACTGGCGCCCGACCTGCGTCCCGGCGACGTGGTGGTCGCGACGGAGGTACGCGACGGCGAGCGCGGGCCCGTCGTCGCCTGCCCGAGCGCCCCCCTGCTCGCGGCGGCTCTCCGGGGTACGGACGCACTCCGCCGCCTCGGCGCGGCGGTCCACACCGGTCCGGTGGTGAGTGCGGACCACCTGGTGACGGGGACGGAGCGGGCCGACCTCCACCGAACCGGAGCGCTCGCGGTCGACATGGAGTCGGCCTGGCTGCTGTCCCACCCCGGGCCGACAGCCGCCACTGCCTGCGTACGCGTGATCGCCGATCCGGCCGGCGGGCGGTTGCTGCGACCGGCGACCCTCGGCCACCTGCGGACGGCGCTGCGGACGTTGGGTGCCGTGACTCCTGCTCTGGATTCATGGGGGGCAGCGCTCCGGCCGTCCCGGCGGGTGCTGCTCGCGTCGCCGCGGTCGTTCTGCGCCGGCGTCGAGCGGGCGATCGACATCGTGGAGAGGGTGCTCGCCCGAAGCGGTCCACCGGTCTATGTCCGCAAGCAGATCGTGCACAACGCCCATGTCGTACGACGTCTGGAAAGTCACGGCGCGGTCTTCGTCGACGAACTGGACGAGGTGCCCTCCGACGCGACGGTGGTGTTCTCCGCGCACGGCGTCTCTCCGGACGTACGCCACACCGCGGACCGGCGCGGCCTCGCCGTCGTCGACGCCACCTGCCCGCTGGTCGCGAAGGTGCACAGCGAGGCCCGCCGATTCGCCGATCGTGGAGACACTGTCCTGTTCATCGGGCACGCTGGTCACGAGGAGACCGAAGGCACTCGTGGCGAACGCCCGGGGAGCATCCTCCTTGTCGAGGATCTCGCCGACGCACGCCGGATCCAGGTGCCCGATCCGGACCACGTGTCCTATCTAGTCCAGACCACGCTGGCGGTGGACGAGGTGGCGGAAATCCTCTCCGTCCTGCGCGAACGCTTTCCTGCGCTGTCCGGACCCGGATCCGACGACATCTGTTACGCCACGACCAACCGCCAGCGCGCACTCCGGGCGGTCACCCACGAGGCCGACGTCGTTCTCGTCGTGGGCTCGACCAACTCGTCCAACTCCAATCGTCTGGTCGAGATCGCCGAACGCCTCGGCACCCCCGCGTACCTGGTCGACGACGCGGCAGGGATCGACCTCGACTGGCTCGCGGCCGCCGACACGGTGGCGGTGACCGCGGGCGCCTCGGCACCCACCGAGCTCGTCGACAGCGTGGTCGACGCGCTCGGCGGGCTCAGCCGGGCCGGAGAGCTTGTCGTCGAGGAGCGTGAGGTCACCCGCGAGGACATCCGCTTCACGTTACCGAAGGAGGTACGGGAATCGTGAGTATGCCGGTCGGTCAGACCCTGCGGATGGCGCGCTACCTGATCACCCAGCGGCTGCGCCGGCGGGAGAAGTTCCCGCTCCTGGTGGAGCTGGAGCCGTTGTTCGCCTGCAATCTCGCCTGCGCCGGCTGCGGGAAGATCCAGCACCCGGCCGACGAACTACGCCGCCGGATGCCGGTGGAGCAGGCGCTTGCGGCGATGGAGGAATGCGGCTCGCCGATGGTGTCGATCGCGGGCGGAGAGCCGTTGATGCATCCCCAGATCGACACGCTGGTGAACGAACTCGTCCGGCGGAAGAAGTACGTCTTCCTGTGCACCAACGCGGTATTGCTGCGCAAGTGGTGGGACCGGTTCTCCTTCACGCCGTCGCGCTACTTCGCGTTCGCGGTCCACATCGACGGACTCCGCGAACGCCACGACGAGTCCGTCTGTGCCGAGGGCGTCTTCGACGAGGCCGTCGCGGCGGTGAGGTTCCTGCAGGAGAAGGGTTTCCGGGTCACGACGAACACGACGTTCTTTACGAACGACACACCGCAGAACGTCATCGACGTGCTGGACTTCCTCAACGAGGACCTGCGTGTCGACCAGATGATGATCTCGCCGGCGTACGCCTATGAGAAGGCGCCCGACCAGGACCACTTTCTCGGGGTGACGCAGACGCGGGAGCTGTTCCGCAAGGCTTTTGCCGACGGTCGGCGGAAGCGGTGGCGGCTCAACCACTCACCACTGTTCCTGGACTTCCTCGAGGGCAAGGCAGACTTCGCGTGTACGGCGTGGGGAATTCCGTCGTACTCCCTCTACGGCTGGCAGCGGCCGTGCTACCTGATGGCGGACGGCTACGCCGCGACCTACCGGGAACTCATCGAGGAGACCGACTGGGAACGCTACGGCCGCGGCCGCGACGACAGGTGCGCCAACTGTATGGCCCACTGCGGCTACGAGCCGACCGCCGTACTCGCCACGATGGGCTCCCTGCGCCAGTCCCTCCGCGCCGCCATCGGCCGCTGACGCCGCTCTCTGCGCAGCCGCCCCGCCCCTGTTCGGTGAGCGTGAAGAGTCTCGGGGGCTGTAGCACCTGTTGCTCTTCATGATCATGGAACAGCCCTTGTTCTACAGGGTTTTCGGGGTCGGGTTGTCGGTGGTCACCTCTATGGTTGGATCATGAAAACGGCCACCACGACCGCCACCGGAGCGGGCATCGCCACCGG
>JBOHED010000075.1:0-5331 GCA_050700915.1 Actinopolymorphaceae bacterium
GCCCGGCAGGGTACGCATCTTCCCTGGCACCAGGACCGGTGGGCGTTCCTCGACCGCGACCCGCTCATCACCGTGTGGACGGCCCTCGATCCAGCGACCGTGGCCAACGGCTGCGTCCAGGTGATCCCCGGCAGCCACCGGCTCGGGCTGATCAACCCCTCGCATGGTTCGGGATTCCTCGACCAGGACCAGGCGGTGCAACACAGCCCGGACGACAAGGTGAAACATCTCGAACTCGAAGCCGGGCAGGCGGTGCTCCTGCACAACTGGCTGCTGCATTCGTCCGACGTGAACTCCACCGACATTCCGCGTCGGGCGTTCAGTGTCTGTTACATGGACGCGCGCACCCGTCACACGAAAGGCCGGGAGAACTACACGCTGATCTTCGACTGAATCCGGTCGCGTCCGCAGGGGACTTGAGAAAGATTGGATGACGCACGATGGACCCTCGAAAACCCACCCAGGTCGATGACTTCCTGTTCGACCTTCGCGGTTATCTCATCCTCAAGGATGCCGTCGAACCCGAGCTGCTCGACGAGCTGAACACGGCTTTCGACAATTTCCCCGACCTCGCGTCAGGCGACTGGTGGGGCAACGCGCAGCGTCGCGACTACACCGAGGAAACCGGTTTCGAACTGCACAACTGCGTGGAGGCCGGCGCGCCGTTCGAGCGGCTCATCGACCACCCGTCCTGGATCGACCATGTGGTGCACTACGCCGGCGAGGAGGACTGTTACGTCCAAGGCGTCTTCATCGACGAGTGCATCGCCTCGATCCGGCGTTCGGGTGGGCATCACCCTGTGCACAGTGGCGGATTCCGCGGCGCCATGCGTGGTGCGTACGGCTACAAGAACGGAGTGTTCCGCTGCGGCCAGGTCAACATCATCCTCGCGCTCACCGACATCGGCGAAGGCGACGGCGCGACGATGGTGATTCCCGGCAGCCACAAGTCCAACTTCCCGCACCCGCTGCAAGGCGACTACGGGCGCGGCGAACGCATGGACGCCCTCGAGGGCGCCGTCCCGGTCTATCTGAACAAGGGCGACGCGCTGCTCTTCGTCGACGGGATGATGCACGGCGGCAGCAGTCGTACGAACGAAGGAGAACGCCGCATCCTCATCTACCGCTACGGACCGTCGTGGGCGAGGACCCGGTTCAACTACGAGTACTCACCGGAGCTCCTCGACCGACTCCCGCCCGAGCGCCGGAAGATCCTCCAACCCGTACCCCCCGCCCGCCCCCCGGCCCGCAGTAAGCCCGACGAAACGGAAGATTGAAGCATTCAGTCTTCGGCAGCTAGCTGGGGACGGCCTTGGCGGAGCTTCACCACGATCAGACCCGGAGTCTATTCGAAAGGAACGAAACCTGTTCCGCTTCCTTCGGAAACGAAGGGGCCATGAGCGCATTTAGCCAAGAGACGTACCTGCCTGACGACAGCGACGACCGGACTGCGAAGGTCTACGACTTCCTCAAGGCCCACGAGGACACCAGGGGAGTCCGCCCCGAGCCGCGCTATTTCCTGGCCGGAGCGGTGTCCGGCGACAGGGCGGAACTACCCGCCGGCGTCTACAGGGCCCTCCGCCAGGTCGTCGAGGCCATGCAACAAGGCCACGCCGTCACGGTCTCACCATAGACCCGAACCCTCACTACCCAGCAAGCAGCCGACGTGCTCGGTGTAAGCCGGCCAACAGTGATCAAGCTCCTCGATGGGGGCAGGATCCCTATGAACGGACCGGAACCCATCGACGAATCATGCTCCGAGATCTTCTCGACTACCGAGAACGGCGCCGGGCAGAGCAGTACGCCGCGCTGGAGGCCACCTCGATTGATCTCGACGATGATGACAGCATCGACACCATGATCGATGACCTGCGCGCGGCGCGCCGGGCCATCGCTGAGCAGCGCCGACAAGAAACTTGAGATCATGACTGGATGTTCACCGCGTTGCTGGACGCCTGCGTCCTCTACCCGGGCATGCAGCGCGACTTCCTGCTCTCCCTCGCGATCGAAGGCATGTACCGGCTGATCTGGAGCTCGGCGATCCTCCGCGAGATTGAGTACGTCGAACATGCGAAGCTGATCCGACAGGGCATAGAGTCCACGACCGCATGTGAGCGTGCTCAGCGGCTTGTCACGATGATGCGCACCAGCTTCGATGACGCTGAAGTCCACGGGTGGGAACCACTGGAAGGCACTTACGGCCTACAAGACCCTGATGACGAACACCTCGTTGCAGCTGCCGTGCACTCCGCGCTGTCAGCGAGATGGCATCCCGATCCGGCAGACACGGCCCGGTGAGGACCATCGACGACATCCGCACCCAACTCTCCGGCAGGTATGGCATGCGAGCAGCCGTCGAACCCGTCAGGGACGCTGGAAGCGGATCGAGTCGGGGCGAGGCTTGAAGCGATTGTTTGTCGAGCCCGGACCCCCGCCCGCCCCCGGCCTCGCAGGGTCACGCTGACCGCTGAGCCCAGGGGCACATGACGAAGCCGCGCTTGAGAGTGAGCATCTCGATGCTGGCCCGCCACGACTGGATTCCCTCGACCTGAGCGAGCGTGGATGTCGTGAAGGTGAACAGGTCGTTCGTGGTCGGCATGATCACCTCACACATCAACGAGGACTGCCCGAGGGTCGCGGCGATGAACCGCACACCACGGTGCTCGATCAGCTCCCGCGCCACCGCGTCCATCCGCGACGGCGCGACCTCGAGCCACAACAGCACCTCGGTCTCGTAGCCCAGCAACCCCGCCGGCACCAGCGTCACCATCTGCAGGCAGCCGCGCGAGGTCAGCGTCTCGTAGCGTCGGCGTACGGTCGACTCGTTGACCCCCAACACCTGCGCCACCGCGGGAAAGCTGGTCCGGCCATCCTCACGAAGGACGTCGAGGATCTTGTCGTCGGTGTCGTCGAAGTCGCCCGGCGCGCATTCGTGCTGGCCCGACGCCTTCGACGTCCGCGCGCCCTCACCGAGGATCTGCCGGCTCCAGTCGTGTCCGACCTTGTACGTATGCAGAACCAGGTCGGCATCGGACGACACCACACCACGGATGCTGGACAGCTCGTCGGCGAGGATGGTCACGAGGTCGCTGCCCTTGGGCACGATCACCTCGACCACGATGTCGTAGGCACCCGTGACCAGACAGATGAACCGGACGTACGGACGGGCCGCGATCGTGCGGGCCACCCGCGCCTGCAGGCCGGCCTCGCAGCGCACCCGGATCAGCAGCTGATCGGTCGGCCCCCACTGTCCTAGGCTGGGTACGGCGGCGATCCGGACGAGTCCCTGCGCGATCAGGTGTTGGCCGCGCCGGGTCACGGTGGCGACGGAGCAGCTGGTCGCCTGGGCGATCTCGGTCCAGCTTGCCCTCCCGTCGTTCTGCAGGGCGACGACGATCCTGCGGTCGAGATCGTCGAGGGGTTCCATCCCGGCCATCACGTGTGCGCTCGCAGGAACTGCTGAACGACGCTGTAGAAGAGGTCGTACTCCTCGACCTGCGGCGAGTGTCCGGACTTCTCGAAGATCACCAGCTCGGAGCGAGGGATGAGCTCGGCGATGGTCTCGCTGCACTCGACCGGAGTGATCCAGTCGTGCCGCCCGACGGTGACCAGGGTCGGGCAGGTGATCCGGGGAAGCCGGCCCTTGATGTCGTAGGCCTTGTGCAGCACCGAGAACGCGTAGTTGTGCGTCTCGTAGCGGTACGGCGTCGCCTGCGCGCGTTGCTCCACCACAGAAGTGTTGTAGTCGTGGTCGTACAACGGCAGGATCTCCCGCCAGCAGTCGGCGAAGTCGGCGTTGTCGGAGATCGTGCCGCTCACGATCCGGTCGAACTTCGTCCGGTCGATCGTGACCCGGCTCGACTCCATCGCGTTGCGCAGGGCCAGGTCCATGTGGGTGTGGTCGGCCGTCGTGTCGCGGAGGATGAGCGCCTGCACCCGTTCGGGAAAGTTGATCGCGTACTCCATGGCGATGAATCCGCCGTACGAACCGCCTGCCACGACGACCTTCTCGGCACCGCTCCACACGCGCAGCCCCTCGATGTCATCGGCCCACTGCGCGTGGCTGAAGGGCGGGTCCCCCTCGCTCTTGCCCGAGCCGCGGGCGTCGAAGACGAGCACCGGAAGCTCGTGGGCGAACCGGCCGAAGGCCGCCCCCGACTCGGCCATCGACCCCAGTCCGGGTGCCCCGTGATGAGCGATCATGACGGGTCTGTCCACGAGTTCGCTGCCCAGCAGTTTGACGTTGAGCCGACTCCCATTGATGGCTACGTACATCTTCTTACTTCCTCATCCTTGGGTTGCGGGCATCGTTGTACGCGAAGGAGGCGAGGGTGGCGGCGACCACCAGCGCGAGGATGGCGAGCGAGGGAAACAGCGTCGTCCACCAGGCCGAGGCAAGCGAGCCGGAACGCTGTGCGTTGTGCAGGATCGTCCCCCACGACCAGCTGTCGGGGTCACCGAGTCCGAGGAACGACAGCGACGCCTCGGTGAGTACCGCCCGGGACGCGGTGAGAACGACGGAGACGGCGACGACCGGCGCGACGGCGGGCAGCAGGTGCCGGCGGATGATCCAGCGGTGGGTGCCGCCGATGACCCGTGCCGCGTCCATGTAGGGCAGGCGTACGACCGACAACGCCTGTGAACGCACCACCCGGGCGACTTCTGGCCAGGAGAACGCCGCGATGATGACGACGAGCGTGCCCATGCTCGACCCGGCGAGCGCCGCGACGAGAATCATCAACGGCAGGATCGGCAGCGACAGGGACAGGTCGACGACCATGCCGACCGCGCTGTCGATCCGAGGGACGTAGGCCGCGGCCATGCCGATCAGCGCACCCGCGACGATCGCGAGCAGCGACGCGCCCAGACCGACCGTCATGCTCACCCGGGTGCCCCACACGACCTCGGCGAAGAGGTCTCGCCCGAGGTCGTCGGTGCCGAACCAGTGCGCCCCCGACGGCGGCGCGAGAACCGCCTCGCCATAGCCCCGGGGAAACGCCGCGATCAACGGCGCGGCGAGCGCGACCACGGCGAGCAGCAGCAGCACGGCGAGCGAGGCGATGCCGATCGGATTACGGCGGAACTCCCGCCACGTACGGACGCCCGGCACGTCTCCGGTGCCGACGCCGACGACTGCGCCCGTGCCGGTGCCCGTATTGGTACCCATGTCGGTGCCACGGGTCGCGTCCACGGCGGTGCCGCCGGCCGAGGTCTCTACGGGATTCTTCATCGCGACCGCACCCTCGGGTCGAGCATGCCGTAGAGCAGGTCGGTCACCAGGTTGGCCGCCACGACGGTCGCGGCCAGCAGCAGGAAAGCCCCTTGCAGGAC
>JBOHED010000076.1:0-20641 GCA_050700915.1 Actinopolymorphaceae bacterium
GCCGGCGCTGGTCGGCGCGGAGGACGACCCGAGCGGGTTCGAGCCCGGCCTTCCGTTGGTCGCCACGCTGACGAGACGCTTCGCAGGATGGCGGGTGTGCCGCACCGGGCGGGTGTTCGAGGCGCTGATGCCTGCCGTCCTCGAACAGAAGGTCACGTCGAAGGAGGCGTGGCGGTCCTGGCGGGAGCTGGTGTGGAGGTTCGGCGAGCCGGCGCCCGGACCGGGCCCGGCGCCGGCCACCCTCCGGGTGCCGCCGGACGCGGCGACCTTGGCGGCGCTCCCGTCGTGGGAGTGGCACCGCGCCGGTGTGGGGCCGCACCGGATGCGGACCCTCGTCCGCTGTGCCCAGCTCGCGGAGACCCTCGAGCAGACCCTGGATCTCACTCCCGCGGAGGTCGAACGCAAGTTTCGCACTATCCCGGGCGTCGGCCCCTGGACCGTCGCGGAGGTGCTCCAGCGGGCGCACGGATGCCCCGACGCCGTGTCGGTCGGCGATTTCCACCTGGCCAAGGCCGTGGGGTGGGCACTGGCAGGGCGGCCGTACGACGACGAGACCATGCTCGCGGTCCTCGCCCGTTGGCCCGGCCACCGTTACCGGGTCACCCGGCTGATCGAGCTCGCCGGCATCATGCCCCCGCGCCGTGGCCCTCGGTTCGCGCCCCGCAACTACCGCTCCCTCTGACCCCCGTGATCATGAAAGTTGAGCGGTGCTATAGCCCCGTCTGCCTTCATGGTCCCGCCTTCTCTTCATGATCATGGGCGCGGCGATCCAACGGGCGACCGTCACGCCGCTACGGAAGGGCGGCGCCGATGGCGACCATGCCGACAGGCTCGGCGCCCGCGGGGAGGACCGACTCGGCGAGCGCCGCACCGAACCGCTCGGCGGGGACCCAGGCCGACCCGACACCCTCGACGGCACACGCCAGCGCCAGTCGTTCGCGGATCCCGCCCAGTGCGAGAAGCGCAGCGGTACGAGTGCCCGATTCGTGCGTACGGACGTACGCCATGGCGACGTACCCCACCGACGACGGTAGGCCGACCGCGTCGAGCAGAGGCTTGCGGACTTCCGCATCGTCGACCTCCGCCAGCCCCCAGGCCCGCATCCCGGAACGGCTCGGCGAGGCGGCGACACGGAGCAGGGCCACCGCCTGACGTACGGCATCGGCGTCGACCGGCGCGTCGGTGAGCCCGTCGGCGAGCACGTCGCGCGGGAGACGCAGGGCCTCCCGCCCGGCCTCCCGGGAGCCGAGGCGGAACATGTCCTCCTCCGCCGGACGCACGAGAGCCCGCACCCCCGGACCATCCTCGACCGTCACGAGGTCCGGCAGGCCGCGGATGATCGCCACCGGTACCTGTGCGACCTTGCCCTTCACGAGTTCGGCGGCTCCGGCGAGTTCGTCGGCATGCGCCGGCGCGGTGACCGCGAGCTCGTTGCCGTGGGCGTCGTACCGGCCGCGGTAGCTGTCGACGACACGGACCCCGGCGGCGCCGATCGCGAGGTCGGTCTGCCCCAGCCGCCACGGACGGCCGAACGTGTCGGTGACGAGGACGCCGACCGTGACGCCGTGGCGTTCGGACAGGGCAGTACGCAACGCACGGGCCGACGCGTCCGGGTCGACGGGGAGAAGTAGAACGCTTCCCGCCGCGACGTTGGACGCGTCGACGCCAGCCGCCGCCATGACGAATCCGTGTCTGGTCTGGACGATCCGCATGGTGCCGCGTTCGGCAACGACGCGTACGGTCTCGGACCGGACGGCATCGGCGCGCATCGCCGCGACGCGGAGCGGGTCCGCGGTCGGCCCGCCGGCGTTCAGCTCGCCCGCGGTCGGCTCGCCCGCGGTCACCTCGTCGGTGGTCGAGACTGTCCGGCCCTCGGCCTTGCTCACGATCTTGCTCGACACCACCACGATGTCGTGGTCGCGCAGGTCTGTGGCGTGGGCGGCGACGAGCGTGGCCAGGTCTGCTCCGGCTTCGACCTCCGGGATCCCGAGGACGGGCCGGATCACCACCTCGCCCTGGTGCGCGCTGGAGCTCACCGGTCGACCGCCGCGGCGACGTCGAGTGCGGCCCGCGCCATGGCGGCTGCGGCCGGTACGTCGGTCATCAGCAGCGGAAGCGCGCGGGCGGTGATCCCGGCGTGCCCGATCCGGGGAACCGCGTCGGCGTCGCGTTCGTCGACCAGCCATCCGTCGAGCAACCCGCCGGAACGCCGGGCACCGAAGTGCAGCGCGACGCCGGCCGCCGAGGTGTCGACGCCGATCGCGGGGAGCAGCTTGTCGGCCATGCCGCGTACCGGCGCACCCCCCACGATCGGTGACAACCCGACCACGGGCGCGGCCGTCGCGAGGACGGCGGCCCGGACACCCGGCACCGCGAGGATCGGCCCGATGCTCACCACCGGGTTCGACGGCGGCAGGAGCAGCAGGTCGGCCGAGCTGATCGCGTCGAGGACACCAGGTGCCGGCTCCGATGCGTCTATCCCGTCGAACCACACGTCGAGGACGGGAAGCTCGGCATGGTGGCGTACCCAGTACTCCTGGAAGTGCAGCCGACGCCGCCCGTCCGGTTGGGCGGGATCCTCCACGACCACATGGGTCTCGACCCGCTGGTCGGTCATCGGCACCAGCCGGACCGGAAGCTGCCAGCGTGCGGTGAGCGCCGCCGTCGCCTCCGAGAGCGTGTGCCCCTCGGACAGGAGTGCGGTCCGCACCAGGTGGGTGCCGATGTCGCGGTCGCCGAGGCCGAACCACGACGGGGTGGCGTCGTACGCCTGGATCTCGGCGAGCGCGTTCCAGGACTCGTCGGCGCGGCCCCAGCCCTTCGCCTCGTCGTTGCCGCCGCCGAGGGTGTACATCACGGTGTCGAGGTCGGGCGACACCCGCAGTCCGTAGAGAGTGAGATCGTCGCCGGTGTTGCCGATGACGGTGATCTCGGCGTCAGGTGTATGGGCGATGAGACCGCGGAGGAAGCGCGCAGCTCCGATGCCGCCGGCCAGAACGGTGATCCGCACGCAGACAGTGTGCCCCCTCCTGCCAAGTCGCCGGTACGGGCCGGATCGTCCCCGTCTTCGGTGATCATGGTGCTCGCCGCCGCCCACCGGCCGCAGCCCACCGTCGCCGTGCCGCCGCTCGGGTCGTCGGCCGGGTCATCGGCCGGGGGGCATGGCTGCGCGCACGTGTCCGATGTGGAAGGCTTCCGTGCGACATCACCACCATGAGGGGGTAGCACCGTGGTTTCGGAGACAACCAAGCCCCAACGCGAGTTGTTGGCGTGGGTGCTTGTCGGCGCCAGCGTCCTGCTCGCCGTCGTGGGCGTCCTGCTCCTGGTCGGCGACGGTGAGTTCACGGCGAAGGCGTTCATGTTCCAGGACCGCTACGTCTCGCCGGTCCAGGTCGGGATGCTCGTCCTCGCGGTCGTCCTCGTCACCCACGTCGGCGAACCGACCGCCAACGCACGCGTGCTCACTCTGATCGCGCTGGTGACGCTCATCGTCATGGGCGTCCTCGGCGTGGTGATGTGGCTCTCGTCACTCGGCGTCGACAGCACGATCAGTGAGGCCGCCGGACCGTTCGGCACGTGGCCGAGGTTCGGCCAGCAGCTCGCCTACCTCGCCGTGCTGGGTGGTGCGTTGCTGTTCGTCATCTCGTCGTTCAAGGCGCTTCCGGCACCGGCCGCCAAGCCGGCCTACCAGGGACAGCCGGGTCAGTACGGTTACCCCGGGCAGCAGCCGTACGGCGCCCCGCAGCAGCAGTACGGCGCCGGGGGCTACGGCCAGCCTGGTCCGCAGGGACAGCCGGCCGGACCTGGGCCGCATGACTACGCGGCGGTCGCCCAGGGGGGTCAGCCCGGCCAACCCGGTCAACAGGGTCAACAGGGTCAGCCGGGTCAGCAGCAGTACGGCCAACAGGAGTACGTCCAGCAGGGCTTCCTGCAGGGACAGTTCCCGCCGCCTGGGCAGGAAGCGGGCCAGGATCCCGCGGGATACGTGTCGGCCGGACAGGGCTACGGCCAGCAGGCCGGTGGCGCTGAGCAGTACGCCGGACAGGACCAGTCCCAGCAGTACGCCGGACAGGACCAGTCCCAGCAGTACACGCAGCCACAGGGCTACGGGCAGGACTACGCCCAGCAGGGGTACGCGCCGGACCAGCAGCAAGGCTACGATCCCCAGGCGCAGCAGGGCTACGGCCAGGACCCGCAGCAGTCGCCCTACGGGCAGGCTGGCGCGGGATACGGCCAGCAGCAGTACAACCCCTATGGCGGCTACGGTCAGGACCAGCAGCAGGCGTACGGCCAGGACCCGCAGGCGCAACAGGGCTACGGTCAGGACCAGCAGGCGCAACAGGGCTACGGTCAGGACCCGCAGGCGCAACAGGGCTACGGCCAGGACCCGCAGGCGCAACAGGGCCACGGCCAGGACCCGCAACAGGCCTACGGCGGCCAGTACGGCGCCTTCGGTGCCCAGGGCTACCAGACCCCCGGACAGCCGTACTCCTCTCCGGCGACCGAGCAGCCCTACCCCGGATACGCGCACCAGGACTTCAACTCCCACGGCCAGCAGTTCCCACAGGGGGACCAGGGTGGCGGACCGGAGGGTGGCGACCAGACCGCGTACCTCCGTCCGGACAGTCCGGCTGCGGGTTCAGGTGAGGGAGCCGACCACGGCGGACCGGATGCCAACGGTTCGGGCATGTTGGCGCGTGGATCGGCCGGCCATGACGCGGGTCAGGACGACGCACCGGAGCAGGGCGGCAGCGCCGGGCAGGCACCAGGTCACGCCGAGGGCGAGTCGACCGAACGCGACCGCAAGCAGGGCGAGGCCGGGCAGCAGGGCTGGTGGTCGCAGCCGCCGAGGTGAGGGCGGAGCGACCCTTGCTCACTTCGACTGTTCGCCACGACTGGCCACCTCGACCGCGCGGCACCTCGAAGGCACCCGGCCGACCCCAGGATCCGTGCGTACGCCAGGAACTGTGCGTACGTACGGATCCCTGCCGCCGCTCCGGCACCATCCGTTCCGGCACCAGCTGTCCGACAGATGACGGCGCCGGCGTCCCGACCGAGGATCTCATCCGGGGCGTCGATCCCGCTGGCTCGCAGTCCTGGCAGGCACTCGGCGTCGACCCTTCGGGTCACAACGGACTGTTACGCCCCGGACACGCCTGATTTGGGTATGTCGCGTATAGCAGACAACGAGTTGACTCCACGGTATTTCCGGCATGTAATTTCATCAGTGTCATTCCTACCCTTCTGGGGAAGGACCTGAAGCGTGGGACATGAGCAGAGTTCGGGAGTCCGGTGGGAGACCCTGCGGTCGGCCGGCTGGATGAGTATCCGAGCAGAGAACCAGTCAACGGGGATTGATTCCACGGACACGTGGATCGAGGAGGCGAGGACCGTGGCAGAGCCCAGCCTGCTGCACGGCAGCGCCGAGGAAGAACTCAGCTGGCAGGAACGCGCCCTGTGTGCGCAGACAGATCCAGAGGCGTTCTTTCCGGAGAAGGGTGGCTCCACCCGCGAGGCGAAGAAGGTGTGCACGGTGTGTGACGTGCGCGCCGACTGTCTGACCTACGCGTTGGAGCATGACGAGCGTTTCGGCATCTGGGGCGGGCTCTCCGAACGAGAACGTCGGCGCATGAAGAAGCGCGCCGGTTAGGACGGAGCGACCCTCCCAGAGGTCTGGCGGCCCTGACTGGACCGCCTGAGCATCGAGTCGACACTGATCGCGCTCGCTCGGGCCGGGAACCGACCCGCGGGTCGGCTCCCGGCCCGAGCCGCACCGGCTACCTCATCGGGACGGGCCTTCATCGGCACGACCACTCATCGGCACGACTCCCCATCGGTACTGCCACGCCGGAGTACTCGACCTGGTTGGCGTCGCGAACCCTGCGATGGATCGGCGAGAACAGGCGGCCGGCGGATGCCGGAGCCGTCGCGTAATGTGTGGGCTTGCATCAGCCCCCCAGCCGACGAGGTTCAGCGTCCCGCATGAGCGCGCATCCCGGCCATCAGGCGTCCGCGCCTCCGATCGTCACCGCCGTGGTCGTCGCGCACAACGGAACCCAGTGGCTCAACGAGTTGGTCGCGGGACTCCGTGCGCAGCGCCGTCGGCCCGATCGGGTCGTCGCCGTCGACACCGGCAGTCGCGACGGCTCGGGTGAACTTCTCGTCGAGGCGTTCGGGCCGAGTGTCGTCCTCGACGCACCCGCCCGCACCGGCTTCGGTGCCGCCGTCGCCCAGGCCGTGCGGGCACTTCCGCCTGCACAGCCTGGTGAGTGGCTGTGGTTGCTCCACGACGACTGCGCACCCGCACCGGAAGCCTTGGGCGCACTGCTGCGACTGGCGGCGGAGGTGCCGTCGGCGGCCGTCCTTGGCCCGAAGTTGCGGGAGTGGCCAGCCGGCCGGCGGCTGATCGAGTTCGGCGTCTCCATCGCAGGCAGCGGCAATCGCGAGACCGGGTTGGAGTTCGGCGAGTACGACCAGGGTCAGCACGACACCGTGCGGGACGTCCTGGCAGTCAGCTCGGCCGGCATGCTCGTCCGCCGGGACGTCTTCGAGCGACTGGGCGGATTCGACCCGCGGTTCGGCCTGTACCGGGACGACGTCGACTTCGGCTGGCGGGCCGTCCGCGCCGGCCACCGGGTCATGGTGTGCCCCGAGGCGCTCGTCTTCCACGCCGAGGCGAGCTTTCGCGGCCTGCGTCGTACTCCCGCCGTCACCGGCCGTCCGCGCCGCGTCGACCGCCGCAACGCCATGCACACGCTGCTGGTCAACTCCGCCCTGTGGCTCGTGCCGTTCATCGCGGTCCGGCTGGCGCTCGGCTCGATGGCGCGCGTCCTCGCTCTGCTGCTCGCGAAGTGGCCGGACGCGGCGTACGACGAGGCCATGGCGGCGGTCGGCGTGTTCTCGCGACCTGACCTGATCGCCGTCGGTCGCCGGCGACGCGCGAGGTTCCGGCGGGTGTCGCACCGGGTCATCCGCCGGCTCCTGCCACCGCCGTTTATCGGGCTCCAGCACGCGTTCGACGCCCTGCTCGCCCTGGTGTCGGTGCGGACCGGTACGCACGTGGGTTCGGCGAAGCGGGTCCGGCGCCCGGTCGAGTCGGGCCCGGTCGCGGAGGAGGCCGAGGACCTCGGTGCCGAAGCGCCTGGCGTCCTGCGCTGGATCGTCACCCGGCCGCCGATCCTCCTGCTGCTCGGTCTGGTGATCCTCACCGCCGTGGCCGCGCGTGGCCTGGTGGGCGGCGGGTCCCTCGGCGGCGCCGCACTGCTGCCCCCGCCGGACGGCGTTCTCGACCTGTGGCAGCGCTACGTCGAACCCTGGCATCCGGTCGACCTGGGCAGCGACCGGGGCGCCCCGCCCTACCTCGCGGTGGTCGGGATCCTCGCCGCCGTGCTGGGCGGGAAGGTGTGGCTGGCGGTCGACGTCCTGATGCTCGGTGCGGTCCCACTCGCCGGCCTCACGTGCTACCTCCTTGGCCGGTCGGTCGTGCGTTCCGGCCCACTCCGGCTGTGGATGGCCGGCACCTACGCCCTGCTCCCGGCGGCGACGGGTGCCATCGCCGGCGGTCGGCTCGGTACCTGTGCCGCCATCGTCGTCACGCCACTCCTCGGCATCGCGGCGTTGCGGACGGTCGGCGCCGGTCGCGCGCGGGTGGGATCGTGGAACTCCAGTTGGGCGGCTGGTCTGCTGCTCGCCGTCGTGGTCGCGTTCGTGCCCGGCGCGTACGTCGTGGCGGTCCTGTTCGGGCTGGCGGTCTCGATCGGTCCGTGGCTTCGCCACCCTGGCGCCCGTGCCCGCGTCGCGCTCACGCTCGCCGTCCCGCCGGTGGCGCTGCTGCCGTGGCTTCCGACGCTGGCCGCCAACCCGTTGGCACTGCTGGGCGAAGCGGGGATCGCGTCACCCGGTCTCGCCGACAGCCAGCTCGGGCCGGTGTCGCTGCTTCTCGGCAGTCCCGGTGGTCCGAACGCCGCGCCGACGTGGATCTACGCCCTTCTCCTTCTCGTCGCTCTCACCGCGATCCTGCGCCGCGACCAGAGCCGGGCCGTCCTCGCGGCCTGGTTGCTGAGCCTCGTCGGCCTCGCCGTCGGGCTCGTGCAGAGCCGCCTCGTCCTGCAGGCCGAGTGGATCTCCACCCCGGTCCCGTCGTGGCCGGGGCTCGCGGCGGTGCTGATCGCCCTCGGCTGGATCCTCGCGATCGCCCAGGGGGCCGACGGGGCGCCGGAGGTGTTCAGCCAGAGCAGCTTCAGCTGGCGCCAGCCGGTGGCCGGGCTTCTCGCGGTCGTAGCCATCACCACGCCGGTCGTCGCCGCCGGTTGGTGGCTGATCCGCGGTGCCGACGGTCCGCTCGACCGGGCCCCGGCATCCGCCGTACCTCCGTACATCCGTAACGCGATGCACTCGCCGACCCACCCACGTGCGCTCGTCATCCAGGCCGAGGGAGGCACGGTTTCCTACGCGGTACTGCGCGACTCGGTAGCCCGGCTCGGCGACGCCGAGGTGGGCGCGAGCACCACGACCCTGGGCGGCCTCGACGCCATCGTGGGCGACCTGCTGAGCGATGCCCAGCACAACTCCACGGCCGCGCGGCTCGCTGGATACGGCGTCGGGTTCGTCTATCTCCCGCCGCCCGCGGACACCCGGTCGGTCGAGCGGCTCGACACGACTCCGGGGCTATCGAGGGCGAGCGCGCCCGGCGGGGCCGCTGCCTGGCAGGTCGACCTCCCGGCCGGCGCGGCCCGCGTGGTTGCCGGAAGGGCCGGCGAGGCGGGTGGTGCCGGCGACGCCGGACCAGGTGGTGGCCTCGGACAGGTCCTCCCGTACGACGATCAGCGGGGGACCATCGCGGTCCCGGACGGGTCTGACGGTCGTCTGCTGGTCCTCGCCGAGGCCGCCAGCGAAGGTTGGCGGGCCACCCTCGACGGGCAACCCCTTCCACCGAGCCGGTACGCCGACTGGGCCCAGGCGTTCGAGCTGCCCGCCGGCGGCGGGACGGTTGCCGTGACCCATGTCGCCGCACGGCAGGGCGAGCTGCTGGTCGTCCAGGGAGCGGTCCTGCTGCTGTTCCTCATCTTCGCCCTGCCCACCCGCGCCCGCTCCGACTATCCGGGTGCCGAGGCCGGGCCAGGGCGGCGCGGCGGGAATCAGGGGCGTGGTGACGGTCGACGCGGTGGCCGCTCTGGACGGCGTACGGTCGCCCACGGACAGACCCCGACACCGGCGAGGCAGGCCGGCCGACCGGCTGGCGACCGCCCCTTGGACCCGGCCGGCCCGCCGTACCCGACCGACCCTGCTGGGCGTCCGAGGCGTCCGCGCGAGGGAGCACGCCCATGAACCGGGTCGCGATCCGGCTCGGCCTCGTCCTCGGCGCCCTTGCCGTCCTCATGGTGGCGGCCAACCTGGTGCCGAGAGGGCAGACCCCGGCGACCACGGCACTGCAGGCGACCCGGTTGCCGCTCGAACGCGCCACTCTCGTCTGCCCCGAGTCCAGGTTCGCGAAGGACTCGACATCGACCGACGTCGCAGCGGTCGCGGCGTCCGGGCAGGGATCGCTCCTCGATGCCGGGTTGCGGATCGCCCGGGGAAGCGCCACACCGCGGCTCGACCTCACCCCCCTCGGCGCGGGCACTCCGTTGGCGTCGGAGGAGCGGCGCGAACGTCTGGTGACCTACGGCGTACGCAAGCCGAAGGTGCCACCGGTCGTGGTGTCCGCGCAGGGTTCGGTCGCACCTGGCGCGACGGCAGGCCAGCTCACCCGCACCGGGCAGGGGGCCCTGCGGGGGCTGGCCGAGTCGGCATGCACCGGCCCGGGCTCGGAGTTCTGGTTCGTGGGAACCAGCAGTCAGCTCGGTCGGCACGGGCGGGTCTATCTCACCAACACCGACGACGCCGACGCCCAGGTCGAGCTGCGCCTCTACGACGAGAGCGGCCCGGTCGACGCCGACAGGCCGCACAGCCTCACGGTCGACGCCGGGACCCAGGCGGTCGTCGAGCTCGACCAGCTCGCTCCCACCAGCAAGCGACTCGCCGTTGCCGTGGTGAGCACCCGCGGTCGAGTCGTGGCGGCGCTTCGCGATGACGCGCTCGACGGGGAGACCCCGGTGGGCGTCGACTGGATTCCGTCGGCCGTGCCGCCCGGACGCGATCTGGTGATTCCCGGTGTCGCGCCCGGGCGTGGTGAGCGGGTCCTCAGCATCGTCGCACCAGGCGACTCGACGGCGAGCGTCGACCTGTCGGTTCTGGCGGCGGAGGGCAGCTTCCAGCCCGCCGAACTGGGTCGCATCGACGTCAAGCCTGGCACGGTCGCGGAAGTACGCCTGGATGGCGCGACCCGGCAGGAGGCCGCTGCCGTACGCCTCACCTCCGACGTCCCCGTCACCGCCACGATGCGCAACCAGCTCGGCCCGAGCACGGGCGTACGAGACGTCGCCTACACCGCGGCCACCCGGTCTCTGTCCGGACCCGCGGTCGTTCCGGTCACGCTCGGCGGCCCGGATCACTCCGCCACTCTCGTCCTGTCGACGCCGGGGACCCGGGCGGTTCGGGCGAGTGCCGAGCTCTCCGATCCGGAGGGCCGGCCCCTCGGCTCGGAGAAGGTGGTCGTCAAGCCGGGCAGCACGGTCGCGGTCACGCTGAAGCCGACGAAGAAGGCGGACCGGTACGTCGTGGTGGTCCAGCCGGAGGACGGTGGCCCGCTCTATGGCGCGAGGTTCCTCGTGGAGACCTCGGACGACGGTCCGATGATGTCGGTCTGGCCGCTCACGTCAGGGCTGACGACGGCGATCCGTCCGGTGACACGATCCGACCTCGGCACGGGAGTCGGCACCGGGCCGACCCCGGACGCCCTCTTCCAGTAGCCGCCCGCGGCCAGTCCAGCTGTTGCGCGGCGTTCCGCTTGGGATGAGGGGTCCCCTCATCCCACAGGTTCGTGTGAGGGGTCCCCTCATCGGAAGCTGACCTGCGTGAGGGGACCACTCATTCCAAAGCGTCAGTCCTCGCCGTAGGCGGGATCTATCTCGTCCGGGCTCAGGCCGAGGAGTTCGGCGACCTGTTCCACCACGACATCGTGGACAAGTGAGGACAGATCGGCCGGACCAGCGGCGCGCAGCTCGATCGGCCGGCGGTAGACGACGACCCGGTGGGGTTGACCGGTGGTGGAGGCGTGGGCCGACCCGAGCGGCACGTCGTCGGTCGTCGCCCGGTGGGGGTCCGGAACCTCCTCGACCGCGAACTCCACGCCGTCCAGTTCCTTGGCGAACCGGCGTTCGAGCGCCTCAACGGCGTCGAGGACGAGTTCGTCGAAGCGTTCGGCCCGGCTCCGCGTCACCGGTACCCCGGACGGCGCCAGAGGTCCGCGGATGGCGAGCGGACCGCGCATCCCCCGGCCGTGCCGGTCGCGGCGGCCGGTGGTGCGTTCGGGTAGGCCGGCACCGTGACCGGGACGTGAGACTCGCGTCTCAGCGGGTGGCAACGGGTAGCCGGGCGACCCCTCGGGCGGCCCGGCATCGTCCTGCGGTCCGAACACCCTCCGAGCTTAGAGCCTGCATCGGGGCGATCGGCGGCCAAGGGCGTCCGTGTTCCGGCGTACGAAGCCATCCCGTCCGGCCGGTCATGATCATGCGCCTGATATCCGCCGTCACTTCCGCGAACTCGGCGGAAAAGTGCTGCATGATCACCGCTGAGGTGGCCGCGGAACCCCCGCGTGCAGGGACGGAATCCGGGCAAACCACCCCGGGCGTCGTGGTGGCTCCGAGGGGCCGCGGATGGCTGATCCGGGCCGTCCCCGCACGATCATGCGTGTTCGGCAGGACCTGTGGGGGTGTGGCCCGCTACGATCCGCCTCGTGGGCTCACTGCGGAAGTGTTCTCGGTCGGCATGTGCGCGCCCGGCGGTGACGACGCTGACCTACGTCTACGCCGACTCCACCGCGGTGCTCGGCCCGTTGGCGACCTATGCCGAGCCGCACTGCTACGACCTCTGCTCGCAGCATTCCGAGCGCCTCACGGTGCCCCGCGGCTGGGAGGTCATCCGGCTCGCGCCCGACCCCGAGTCGCTGCGTCCGTCGTCCGATGATCTCGAAGCTCTCGCCAACGCCGTCCGCGAGGCGGCCCGGCCCCGCGAGGGCGGCCAGGAGCCGACCACCGAGGTCGGGCGGCGAGGCCACCTGCGCGTGTTGCGCAATCCCGACCGCTGACCGGTTCTGGCGGTGCGCCGCCGATAGGGTGGCGATGTGCCTGATCTCGCAGCGATCTTCAAGGCTTACGACGTCCGCGGGGTGGTCCCTGACCAGCTCGACACGGACGTGGCACGCGCGGTGGGAGCGGCGTTCGTCGAAGTGCTCGACCACCCGCGCACCGTCGTCGTCGGCTACGACATGCGTACCTCGTCACCGGAGCTGGCGGGCGCCTTCGCCGAGGGCGTGACGAGCCGCGGGACCGACGTCGTGGACATCGGTCTCGCGTCCACCGACGAGCTGTACTTCGCGAGTGGGCACCTCGACGCCCCGGGCGCGATGTTCACCGCGAGTCACAACCCACCGGAGTACGGCGGGATCAAGCTGTGCCGGTCCGGTGCCGCACCGGTCGGTCAGGACACCGGCCTGGCCGAGATCAGGGCGCTCGCCGAGCAGGGCGGACCGCAAGGTGCCGCGCCGCGACAGGGCACCGTAACCCGGCAGGACCTGCTGGCGGCGTACGCCGAACACCTGCGCGGCCTGGTCGACCTCGCCGGCGGCCGCAGGCTCACGGTGGCGGTCGACGCGGGCAACGGCATGGCCGGCCTGACGGTTCCGGCGGTGTTCGCCGACCTCGACGTGGATCTCGTTCCGCTGTACTTCGAGCTCGACGGCACGTTCCCGAACCACGAGGCCAACCCGATCGAGCCGGCGAACCTGCGCGACCTGCAGGCCAGGGTTCGCGAGGTGGGTGCGGACGTGGGGCTGGCGTTCGACGGCGACGCCGACCGGTGCTGGGTCATCGACGAGCGTGCCGAGTCGGTCCCGCCGTCGGCGATCACGGCGCTGATCGCCGTCCGTGAGCTCGCCCGCGAACCAGGCACCACGATCATCCACAACCTCATCACGTCCCGCGCGGTGCCGGAGATCGTCCGCGAGCACGGCGGGAAGCCGGTGCGGGACCGGGTGGGCCATTCGTTCATCAAGGCGACCATGGCCAAGACCGGGGCGATCTTCGGTGGGGAGCATTCGGCGCACTTCTACTTCCGCGACTTCTGGCGGGCGGACTCCGGCATGCTCGCCGCCCTGCATGTGCTCGCCGCTCTCGGTGCGCACGACAAGCCGCTGTCGGACCTGATGGCTGCGTACGACCGCTATGCCGCCTCCGGTGAGATCAACAGCCGGGTCGGCGACCAGGCCGGCACTCTGGCCAGGGTCAAGAACGCCTACGCCGGACGCGACGGCATCACCATCGACGAGCTCGACGGACTCACCGTCGGCGAGGCCGACTGGTGGTTCAACCTGCGCCCGTCCAACACCGAACCCGTGCTCCGGCTCAATGCCGAGGCAGTCGACAAGCCCACCATGGAACGCGTCCGCGACGAGGTGCTCGGCCTCATCACGTCCGGCACGCCCTAGGCACCCCAGACACGGATGCCATGTGCATCCGCTTTCCGGAAGGACAACCGCAGTGAACCTCGACGCCGCGCTGTTGGAGATCCTCGCGTGCCCCGCATGCAAGTCGCCGCTGGAGGTGGACGATCCGGCGAGTGAGCTCGTGTGCACCAACGCCGACTGCGCTCTTGCCTATCCCGTCCGCGACGACATCCCGGTGCTCCTGGTCGACGAGGCGCGCAAGCCGGCGGGCGCGGAGGATGACAACACGGACGGCAGCACGGACGCCAGCGCGGCAGACGACAGCACGGCGGAGGGCAGCGCGGCGGGCGACAGCGCGAGCCCGGGCAAGGATCAGGACTGACCGACGTGAGCACGGACACCTTCGACGACTCCCGACTCGACGACGCGGCGGCGCTGGCCCACGCCGACGAGGTACTCCGTCACCTCGCCGAGGCGGGTGCACGCGTACGCCGCGAGGCCGACGCGGCCAAGGAGGTCGCCTGCGACCTCGTGGGACAGGGCCGGCCACGAGCCGTTGTCGCGGCCGGCGCCGACGCCAGGCTGCTGCGCGCCGTCCTCGAACCCTGGTGTCCGGTGCCGTTCGTCGCCTGGCCCGGACCAGGGCTGCCCGGGTGGGTGGGCGCGCTGGACCTGGTGGTCGTGCTCGCTCCCACCGGTGGCGATCCGGAGACGGACTCAGCGGTCTACGACGCCGTACGCAGGGGCAGCTCGGTGCTGCTCGCCTGCCCGAGCGAGTCGCGGCTGGCCGAGGCCGGGCAGGGGCGCGACACGACCCTGATCCCGGCGCAGACCGGTGACCCACTGGCGCTGGCGGTCGTGGTCCTGCAGTTGCTGCACGTCCTGGAGCTCGGCCCGGAGGTCGCGGCCGAGTCGGTTGCGCTCGCCCTGGACGATGTCGCGTCACGGTGTTCGCCCTATGCCGACCTCGCCGCCAACCCGGCCAAGGATCTCGCGCTCGTCCTCGCCGACGCGTTGCCGCTCGTGTGGGGCGGCTCCGTCCTGGCGGCTCGCGCGGGCCGCCGGGTCGCGGAGACGTTGCGCCGGGCGTCCAACCGGCCCACCCTGGCCGCCGACGCCGACCACCTGATGCCGGTGCTGGAGGGTTCGGCACCGCGGGACGTGTTCGCCGATCCGTTCGCCGACGCCGACGACCCGATCCTGCGACCGGCACTGTTCGTACTCGACGACGGCGCGGAGCAGCCGACCATCCGTGAAGCTCGCGGCCGGCTCCTCGCCACCGCGGAGTCGCGCGGCATTCACACCCGCACGCTCAGCTGGACCGAAGGCCCGGAGGTGGCCCGTTACGCCGCCCTCCAGGCGCTCGGGACCTACGCCGCGGTCTACCTCGCAGTCGGCCTGGGCCGTTACCTGCCGGCACCGTGACCCGACTCTCCTGGGAGGACGAAGGACGCCATGCAGCTTCTCGACAACCCGATCCGCCCGTACCCCTGGGGTTCGCGCACCGCCATCCCTGAGCTTCTCGGGGTCGAGCCGTCTGGTGAGCCGCAGGCCGAGCTGTGGATGGGTGCCCACGACACCACGCCGTCGCACGTCAGTGGCACGTCGACGTCTCTCGCCGACCTGATCGCCGCCGACCCGGCGGGGGAGCTTGGCGCGAGCTGCCTTGCCGAGTTCGGGCCGAAGCTGCCGTTCCTGTTGAAGGTGCTGGCCGCGGGTGAGCCGGTGTCGCTGCAGGCGCACCCCGATCCGGTGCAGGCGAAGGAGGGGTACGAACGCGAGAACGCCGACGGCATCCCGCTGGGCGCACCGCACCGCAACTACAAGGATCCCTCGGCCAAGCCGGAGATGATCTCTGCCCTGACTCCGATCGAGGCGTTGATGGGTTTCCGGGCGCCGGCCGAGACGCTCGCCGTCGCAGACGCGCTCGGTGTCGCGGCGCTGGAACCGCTGCTGGCCGTCCTGCGGGAACAACCCGACGGCGAGGGCCTGCGGGCCGTGTTCACGCTGCTGATGACCGCGCCGCCTGACCAGCAGCGCGCGGTGGTGTCGGCGGTCCTCGAGGCCTGCCGGGCCAGGCAGGACGAGCTCGAGACCGCCCGGTTGGTCGTACGGCTGGCTGAGCGGTATCCCGGTGACCCGGGCGTGGTGGCCGCCATGTTGCTCGACCATGTCCACCTGGCGCCGGGCGAGGCCGTCTTCCTGCCGCCGGGCAACCTGCACACCTACCTCGAAGGCGTCGGTGTCGAACTCCTCGCCAACTCAGACAACGTGCTCCGCGGCGGTCTCACGACCAAGCACATCGACCTGCCCGAACTCCTCCGCGTCCTCGACTTCACACCTGGCTCGACCCTGATCCTCACCGTCGATGCGAACGGTGACTTCGACACGCCCGCGCCGGAGTTCCGGCTGGCGCGGCTCGAGGTCGCGGGTGGAGCGGAGACGACCCTCCCGGAGGCCGGTCCACAGATCCTGCTGTGCGTGGGGGGAAGCGTGGTCGCCCGCAGCGAGCTCGGCAAGGTGGGGTTGACGCAGGGCCTTTCCGCGTACGCCGGTGCCCGGGACGGTGCCGTGTCGCTGGCGGGGGAGGGCACCGTGTTCCGCGCGACCTCCGGCCTTCGCTGACCGACGTGTCAGGGCCAGAGCCGGATCCGACGCCGGGCGGCGAGGTCCTCGAGCCACCCGACGGCGACGATCGCGACCGCGATCAGCAGCCAGGTCACGGCGTAGGAGAGCCACGGCGACTCGAGCGGAAGGTACGCCTCGAACAGCGGCACCTGCCACATCAGATCGATGAACAGGACGCTGCCGATCAGCGCGACTTCGTGCCACAGGTAGACCGTCACCGCGCGTGCGTTGAGCAGCCCCACCGTCCCGGCGACCGGTCGCCATAGGACGAGGTCGCCGAACCAGCCGCGCACGTCGGGCCGGAAACGGAGCAGGAGCAGGACGAACCCGACCGACCAGAACGCCTGGCCGAGGGGGATCTCGCCGAGGTCGTACCCCTGCTCGGTCGGATGGGTGAACGCGAACCACCCGCCGAACGCCATGCTTGCCGCCGCGAGCGCGATGACCCGGGCCGCCAGGAGCCGGTCGAGCAGACCGTCGCGGTGGGCGAAGCCGAGCAGCCAACAGGCACCGAACGTCGCGAGGTCGGTGAGGTTCGTCGCGACGGCCTCGAGGCTCTCCGGCACTATCGTCGACCACGCCTGCGCCGCCACGGCGAGGCCGAGGAAGCCGACGATCGACGGCCACGGGATCCGCCGGAACACCGGCAGGAGCAGGGGCGAGAGCAGGACGAACCAGAGGTACGTACGCACGCACCACAGCGGCCCGGTCACCTGGAACGCCCAGTCGTTGGCCGGCGGATCGGCGAGCGGGACGATCCAGTACGCCAGCCGAGACCACCACGCGAGAGCGCCGTCCCCGCGGCCCGGGCCCCAGCCGTGCTGCAGCATCGCCCCCACGACCAGTGCACCGAACAGCCAGAACGGCAGCAACAGCCGACGCATCCGCCCGCGTACGACGCTGACCGCAGGACGGTCGAGCGACCGCGCCATGAGCGAACCGGCCAGCGCGAACATCACGCCCATCGACGGGAAGAGCAGGCTGAGCCAGGCCCACCCGAAGGCGTGGTAGGTCACGACCCGAACCAGTGCCACGGCCCGCAACAGGTCGAGGTACGGATCGCGGTGCCGGCCAGACACTGGAGGCGTCCCCGATGCCGATGCCGGTCTCGGCGCGGACACCGGGACTGTGTCGGTCATCAGGCGGACACCTTCGGCCTCGTCGTGGTGCCGGATGGCACACCGACCTCACCGGTACGCCGGAGCTTGTGCCAGTAGAGCCGCCCACCCGTCACCGCCGTGAGGCACGACTGCAACAGGACGAGGTACATCACCTGCCGGTAGCACACCTGCTGCAGTGGAAGCGCCCACAGACTCCGCAGCTTCTCCCCGTCGAGCCGGAACGCGTACACCGCGCACGCCGCCTGCACACCCAGCACCGCGCACCAGATGAGCGCCGTACGCAACGGATCCTGGAACAGCAGGCCGTAGAGGGTGAAGATGTCGATCAGCGGCGCGAACAGCGGCATCAGCACCTGGAACACCGCCACCAGCGGCAGGCCGACTCTGCCGAACCGACCGGAGTGACCACGCTCGAGCACCGCGCCCCGGTGCTTCCACATCGCCTGCATGGTCCCGTAGCTCCAGCGGTAGCGCTGCCGCCACAGCTGACTCAGCGTGCCAGGAGCCTCGGTCCACGCCCGTGCCCGCTCGGCGTAGACGACCTCCCAACCGGCTCGGTGCAGTGCCATCGTGACGTCGGTGTCCTCGGCCAGGGTGTCGTCGCTCATCAGTCCGGCGTCGCGCAGTGCGGACCGGCGGAACGCGCCGACGGCACCGGGGATGCACGGCATGCAGCGCAGGACGTCGTACATCCGGCGGTCGAGGTTGAAGCCCATGACGTACTCGATGTGCTGCCAGCGGCCGATCATCGTGTCGCGGTTGCCGACCTTGGCGTTGCCGGCGACCGCGCCCACCTTCGCGTCGGCGAACGGCTTGACCAGCTCGCCCACCGTCGTCGGCTCGAACACCGTGTCGCCGTCCATCGTCACGATGAGCTGGTGCGACGCCCAGCTGATCCCAGTGTTGAGCGCGGCGGCCTTGCCGGCGTTGTCCTGGCGTACGACGGTGACCGAGGGAAGGCCGAGCGCCTCCACGATGTCGGCCGTACCGTCGGTCGAGCCGTCGTCGACCACGATGATCTCGAGTGGATGCTCACTCAACGCCAATGACAGCACGGTGTTGGCGATGCACTCACATTCGTTGTAGGCGGGTACGACGACGCTGACGGGATCGCTGACGGCGGGACCCCAGGAAAAGGCGGGGTCGTTCCGCGCCCCTGCGTGCCGGCGGGCGAGGACGAGCATCAGTGCGAACCTCGTGAACATCGCCACGCCCACGACCACGAGGAGGACGACGAGTGCCGGCACCAAAGCGTCGGAGAGAGTGACAGCTCCGACGAGGGCGAGGCCGCGCCAGCGTTCGAGGCCGGAGACAGGATGGTGGACGCTTCGGGCTCCCACCGCCTCGCCTACGGTCGCGAAGTGGTAGCCATGCGCCTTCAACCGGGGGATGAGGACGTCGAGGGCCGCGACCGTCTGCGAGCGGTCGCCGCCGGAGTCGTGCAGGAGGACGACGGCGCCGTGCTCGGTGGACGTCGGCGTGGCGCGTTCGACGATCGCCTGGACGCCGGGGCGTCGCCAGTCCAGGCTGTCGGTGTCGTTGAACGCCGTGACGTAGCCCTTGGTCCCGAGATACTCCACGACCGGCCAGGACAGGTTGTCGAGCGCGTCGGCGAAGGAGGAGTACGGCGGGCGGAAGAGCGAGCTGCTGATCCCGGCCGCGCCGGCGAGGGCGACCTGTGTCTGCGCCAACTCCCGGTCGATGCGTTCCCTCGACTGGTAGACGAGGTCGGGGTGGGAGAACGTGTGGACTCCGATCTCCTGGCCCGAGTCCACGAGGTCGCGGACCACCCCGGGGTTGCGGGCGGCCATCTGGCCGACGACGAAGAACGTCGCGTGGACGTCGTGTTTCTCCAACACCGCAAGGACTTCCGGTGTCCACACCGGGTCGGGTCCGTCGTCGAAGGTCAGGACAATCGTCTTCGCCGGGATCCGGTGGCTGTGTGCCCTCTCGCGGGTCGTGTCGAGGATCGGGCCACCCTCGAGGACCTTGGTCGGAACCTTGTCGTAGGCCACCGGCGGGTGGACGCGGTGGTCGGCGGCGAACTCGCCGTGGACATAACCCTCCAGCAGCAGGACGCACAGGAACGCGACCAGGACGACGACGGGTGCGAGGCGGGGACGCGGCGCCCGCCATCGGGGGATCGGCGGGATGCGGGGTGGGCGAGGCGACTCGACGTCCCCGCGCTGCCACGCGGGACCGTCCGTCCGGCCCATCCCGAAGCGGCGGGCGCTCACCCCGCCCGTCCGTCGACCACGGACCCGTCGACCACGGACCCGTCGACCGCGAACCCGTCGCCTGTGAACCCGGCGCCTGTGAACCCGGCGCCCGTGAACCCGGCGCCCGTGAACCCGGCGGCGAACGACGGGACGGAGCACGTCGTGAGGATGTCGAGGACGTCGCCGAGGATCGGCAGGTCCGATGTCCCGCCGTCGTCCGAGCCTCCTTCACCTCCCGGGTCGTCGGGGTCGGTCTCGGGCGGGTCGGTCGGCGCTGGTGTCTCGCTGGTCGTCGGCTCCGGCGTAGCGGCCGGTGTGGCCGTCGGTTCCGTGGTCGCCGGGGTGGACGGTTCAGGCTCTGGGCCGGAGCCCGGCGGGTTCTGCGGTTCCTGCGGCTGCGACGGAGGCTTGACCGGACCCTTACCCGGGGGCGGCGTGGGCGTGGGCGCGCTCCTCGCCGGACTGACGGATGCGGACGGCGTCGCTACCGGCCCGGCTCCCAGGGACGGTTCCCACGAAGCGGCTTCTTGTCCCGTGGTACCGGGCTTGTCGGAGGCGACCGCCTTCTCGCGCCGCTCCGCCGCCTCGGGTTCGTCGGGTTCGTCGGCCGGCTCGATCCGAAACGAGGAGGAGGGTACGCCGGGCAGGGGCAGGAGGGTGCTGGGCGCGATCGCAGTGGCGCCGGCGAGGCTGAGGCCAAGCACCGTCGTGTACAGCGCGCACAAGCCGGTGATCCCGAACTTGACGACTCGCGCGACCCGGGCGCGGCGGCCGGAGGAGTCGACGAAAACCGGGTCACGCTGGTATTCGCTGTCGTCTGGAAAGAATGCGTAGTCATGTGCTGGCGGCGTGGAATCGTAGGTGGTGTCATTGCGTGATCTGGGCACGACGAATCCCCCCGGATGTGTGCTCGATAATCGTTCGATCCACTACGGGATGGGTAATGGACGCATACCGTTGCTGCTTGCCGACGGCGTGATCATCTGGCCGTCGACGGCTCAGAATAGGCAAGTCCGAGGACTTTCGTACGACATTTCAAAGAAGTGCGTTTCGCCTACTGGGTCAGGCGTTCGCGAGATCGGCGGACACTGCCCCAATAGCCCGAATTGACACCACCTGGCAGGTGCGGT
>JBOHED010000077.1:0-1761 GCA_050700915.1 Actinopolymorphaceae bacterium
GCCCAGCTGATCTCCGACAGCGCGGGTGCGGCCATCACCGAGGACGTCATCCGGCGATACTTCGCCGGGCGGGCAGAGGTCAACAGTTTCGCCGTGGCCGACGCGGCTCTGGCGGGTCGCACCGCGCATGCGCTGGAGCAGCTCAGGTGGGCCATGCGGGCCGGTGTCGCTCCGGTGTTGGTGACCTCGGCGCTCGCCTCCGGCCTGCGCGGCCTCGCAAAACTTGCCGGCGCACCACGCGGCCTACGCGAGGGAGACCTGGCCCGCGAAGTAGGCGTACCTCCGTGGAAGCTCAAGACGTTGCGAGCGCAGCTCCGTGGTTGGAGTTCCGAGGGACTAGCGCGGGCGATCCAGGCGGCAGCTCAGGCAGATGCTGATGTCAAAGGTGCCGCCGACGATGCCGACTACGCGCTGGAGAAGGCGGTCCTGACCGTGAGCCAGGCACGGTCAGGCCAGCACCAGACGGGCTAGAGGGTGTCTGACCGCCCTTAGAGGGCGCCGGCCCGCTTGAAGATGGACGACTTCTTGTTGGCCGCCTGGTTCTTGTGGATCACGCCCTTGGAGGCCGCTTTGTCGAGCAGGCGCCCGGCAGTGCGGGCGAAGTCCTGTGCCTTGGCGGAGTCGCCGCTGTCGGCGGCCTCGCGGAAGTGGCGAATTGCCGTCTTCACTGACGAACGTACCGACTTGTTGCGCTGCCGACGGCGCTCGTTCTGCTTGATCCGCTTGATCTGGGACTTGATGTTGGCCACTGAGTCAATGCCTCGATTGGACGTGGTGCTGATGGACGATGGAGCGCGCCGGGCCACGCCGGACACGCGAACGAACAGCTTACCAGCCGGTTCGGTTGGGCCCGCACGCGCGAACCTGATGCCGGCGGGACCGGTGGTGTCTCGCGGTCGGAAGGGACTACGTGATCATGAAGCTTCCCGGGCGTTTCGCGGACTCAGGACGGATCATGATCACGGCAGTCGCTGGTCTGAGCAGTCGGGCACCGGCTCGTCCTACTCGGACTCGGTGAGCGTGAGGGAACGGAGCCGGTGGCCGGCCAGCCAGGTGGCGGCCGCGGTCACGGCGACGAGGAGTACGAGGGCGGTTCCCGCACTCATGACCGAGTCGATCGCATCACGGCTGATCACCCTGTCGGCGACGGCGAGGGCCCACTGCTGGATGCTCAGCGCCTTCGCCCCAGGGACGAAGCCACCGACGAAGCTCTCCCAGATCAGTGCGTAGACGAGGCCGAAGACCACGGCATGACGAGTGAGAACTGCCAGCAGGAGGAACACCGCGCTGTAGGCGATCCCCGCGATGGCCGTGCCCACGCCGAATCCCAGCGCGACGCCCCCGTCGAAACCCGACACGACGACGGCCGCCACGAAGGTGGGTACGGCGGCGAAGGCGAGCAGGCAACCGGTGGCGATCGCCAGCTTGGTCACGATGATGATCGGCCGCGAGACGGGCTTGGCGAGGATGTAGACGATCGAGCCTTCGTCGATCTCGGGACCGATGACGCCTGTGCCGGCGATCAGACCGAGGAGCGGCACCATCGTGCCGAGGGCGAACGCCTGCAGCAGCGGTGTACCGACCGCCGAGTCCGGTCCGGCGACCCCACGGATGATCGCCGCAAGCGCGAGCAACAGGACCGGCAGGAGGACCAGCAGCAGGGCCCGGCGTTTGCCGAGCAGCGTGCTCGTGGTGAGTCTGGCGATGGTGGCGTTCATGGCATCCTCGTCGGTGTCAGACGGGACCGAATCCGGATCAGCT
>JBOHED010000078.1:0-3292 GCA_050700915.1 Actinopolymorphaceae bacterium
ACGGCGAGCCGTGGGGCGTTGTCGGCCGATCCGGAGTGGGGTGCGGTGCTGCTGCACTGTGGGTACCTGACGGTGTTCGCGGGAGGGCTCGGATTCCTGGCCACGCGGGCGTTTCGTTCGTACCACCGGTCGGTGTAGGTGGCGCCGCACTTCCATGATCATGAAGAGAAACCGGCGCGTACGCCGACAAGACCTTCATGATCACGATCATGATCACGGGGTGGTGGGGGTCGTGGACATCGCCCGCAGTGACTCGGCTTCGTCGCGGAGGGCGTCGAGCGCGGCCTTCACGCCCGCTTCGGCACCGCCCGCGTCACTCACGAGGTCGACCAGACCCTGGTCGTCCCCAAGTGCTGCGATGGCGTCGCGGACCCGGTGGTGGATCGTCTCCGACTGGACCGCCGCATCGACGGCCAGCAGCATCTGGTCGACGCGCAGCACCGCCTCGGCGTAGCGATGGACGACCTGGATCCGGCGGGCGATGGCCGCCTCTGCCGTCCGCACCGCCGCGGCGTGCTCGGGCAGACCACCTCCGGTCTCGCCCAGCAGTCGCCCCGCCCCCGCCAACTGGACCAATGCGCTCGCGATCCGCCACTGTTCCACGGCGAGAAGCGACAGCCCGTCGCCGAGCTGCCCCTCCGCCTGCGCACGGGACGTGGCCACACAGAAGACCGCGTCGACCACTTCGCGCATCGCCCGCCGATCCTTCTCGTGCAGGTCCTCGCCGGGGATGATCACCCGCGGACGGACCTCGGCGTCGTCACGCCGCTCGTTGACGTGCCGTCGTACCTGCCAGGCGACGTGACCCAGCGCGGGCGTACCCAGCAGCAGAATCACCAGGCGAGCCATCAGCTCGAGACCAGGCTGCAGCACGAGGAAGAGCCAGAGCAGCCCGAAGCCCGCCACGAGGGCGACCCCGGTGAGGTTGACCCGCTCGGTCGTCCGCGTGAGCCACCGGTGCGCCGACCGCCGGACGCGGACCAGATCGGTAGGGGTGATGTCAGGGGGAACAAGAATGTCCCGGCCACCGCGTCGGATGATGCCTGCCGCGGAAGGGATGGCCATCCGGGGGCCGTCGGGCGACCCCTCCGCCAGGAAGCGCCGCCAGTGCGACACCGCCCACCCGTACGCATCCATGGCGGCAGGGTAGCCGCCCGGATCGCCGTGTGGGAGCCTCGTGCACGTGGCAGCACAGCACCAGCCCGCGCCTGACGTCCTTCGCGCACTCGTCGAAGAGTCCACGCGCAAGTCGTCGGTCATCTGGCTGCGCTACGGCGACCTCGAGCGCGCCCGGCCGGCCTGGCATGTCTGGCACGAGGGTGCCGCCTGCGTCGTCGTCGCGGGGCCCGACGACGACCACCCGTCTGGGCGGCCGGGCGAGACCGAGCAGCATCTTCCCGGACTCGCCGACGCGGACACCGCCGTGGTGACCTGCCGGGCCAAGGACAGCCGGGCGCGGCTGGTCACCTGGCAGGCCCGCGTCGGACACCTCACTCCGCGTACGCCTGAATGGGAGGCCACGGCCGCCGCCCTCGCCGGCGACCGGCTCAACGCCACCGACGCCGCCCGCCTGCTCGAACGCTGGAGTGTGTCCGACACGATCCTCCGGCTCACCCCGACCGGCGAGATCCTCGAAGAACCGGGGCGGATGCCCACCGACGACACGGCCGCACCACCGCCGGACAGTCCCGCGACCACGACCGAGCGGCTCCCCTGGGTCGTGCACAAGCGCCCGCGGGGCCGACCGCGGCTGTCCTGACTTCCCTCCCGGGCGCTTTCTTCGGCTGAGCAGGTACCCGGGAGAGCGACCGGGTTAGCCTGACCAGGGCGGTGGTAGGGCGGAGCCGAAGGGGGCTGCATCGTGAGCGGGACCCCGAGCAGAGTGTTCCTGGCGAGGTTGGCGTCCACGGCCGTCTTCGACCCACGCGGCGACCAGGTGGGCAAGGTCCGCGACGTGGTGGTGACGCTACGCCCGCAGGGCCGGGCCCCCCGCGTCCTCGGTCTGGTGGTCGAAGTGCTGGGCCGCCACCGCATCTTCGTTCCGATGACGCGGGTCCTCGGCATCGACGTCGGCCGCGTCGTCACCACCGGGCTCGTCAACATGCGACGGTTCCAGCAACGCCCCACCGAGACGCTGGCGCTCGGCGAACTGCTCGACAAGACGGTGACGCTCCGGGAGACCGGCGAGGAGGTCACCGTCTTCGACCTCGGCATGGAGCAGACCAGGACCCGCGACTGGCTGGTCACCAAGGTCGCGATCCGCAAGCGGGCCAAGCGGTTCGGGCGGCGCGGGCAGACCTCGGTCGTCGACGCGGACACCGTGACGGGGCTCAGCCTGCCCGAGGAGGACCAGGGCGCGACCCACCTGCTGGCGACGTTCGAGTCGATGCGGGCCGCCGACCTGGCCAGCGTTCTGCACGACCTGCCGCCGAAGCGACGCGCGGAAGTGGCCGCGGCCCTCGCCGACGAACGCCTGGCCGACGTGCTGGAGGAACTGCCGGAGGAGGACCAGGTGGAGATCCTCCGCGGGCTCGATGTCGAACGCGCCGCCGACGTCATCGAGGAGATGTCGCCCGACGACGCCGCCGACCTCGTCGCGGAGTTGCCCACCGATACCGCGGAACACCTGCTGGCGTTGATGGAACCCAAGGAGGCCGACGACGTCCGGCGGCTTCTCACGTACGAGGAACACACCGCCGGCGGCCTGATGACATCCGAGCCGGTCATCCTGCCGCCCGACGCCACGGTCGCCGACGCGCTCGCACGCGTGCGCAATCCCGAGTTGACACCCGCACTGGCGGCCATGGTCTACATCTGCCGGCCGCCCCTCGAGACGCCGACCGGGCGGCTGCTCGGCATCGGACACATCCAACGTCTGCTCCGCGAACCGCCGTCCTCCTTCGTCTCGGCAGTGGCCGACACCGACCTCGAACCACTCCGCCCCGACGTGTCCCTGGAGGAGGTGACGAGCTACCTCGCGACGTACAACCTCGTCGCGGCGCCGATCGTGGACGAGGCCGGTCGGCTGCTCGGTGCGGTCACCGTCGACGACGTACTCGACCACCTGCTGCCGGAGAACTGGCGGGAGCGGTTCGCGGAGGCCAACCGTGGACCATGATCCCCGGGCCGGCGGTTCCACCCCCGAGCGCCGGGTGCGCCGCGACCGACCCGTGCGAGCGCGGCCGGAGCGGGACCGGCTCGACATCCCGCGCTATCCCGGTCGGTCGTTCCGGCCCAGGTACGACCCGGAGCTGTTCGGCCGGTTCGCCGAGGGGTTCGCGCGGTTCATGGG
>JBOHED010000079.1:0-2776 GCA_050700915.1 Actinopolymorphaceae bacterium
ACATCCAGGACCAGGTCGAGCTTGCCCTGATGCGGGCGGGTGAGCACCGGGTGGCGCGGGCGTACGTCCTCTACCGCGAGGAACATGCCCGCGCCCGGGTCGAACGCGAGAGCGCCACCTTCTCCGACACTGCCGAAATCCGCGTGCGGGTGAAGGGTCCCGACGGCGAGCTCCAGCCACTCGACACGGCCCGGCTCACGCACCTCGTCAAGGAGTCGTGCGCCGGACTGGACGGCGTGTCCGCGAGCGCGGTTCTCGCGGAGGTCCATCGCAACCTCTACGACGGGATCAGCCTGGCCGAGTGGGAGACCGCCCTCGTCATGGCGGCCCGGACGTTCGTCGAGACCGATCCGGCGTACTCCCAGGTGAGTGCCCGGCTGCTGCTGGACAAGCTCCGTCGGGAGGCCCTGACCTTCGTGACCGGCACACCGGACGAAGCGAACCACGAGGAGATGGCCTCCCGGTACTCCGGATACTTCCACGACTACGTACGCCGGGCTGCCCGGCTGGAGCTGCTCGACCCCGAACTGGAGCGCTTCGACCTCGACCGGCTCGGCGCGGCGATCCGACCCGAGCGCGACCTGGCGTTCCAGTTCCTCGGCCTGCAGACGCTCTACGACCGCTACCTTCTCCACTCCGACGACTGCCGGTTCGAGCTGCCGCAGGCGTTCTTCATGCGGGTGGCCATGGGACTCTCGCTGCGGGAGCAGGACCGCGAGGCACGGGCGATCGAGTTCTACGACCTGCTGTCGTCCTTCGACTTCATGTGTTCGACACCCACGCTGTTCAATGCCGGGACGACGAGGCCGCAGCTCTCCTCGTGTTTCCTCACGACGGTGGCAGACGATCTCGACGGCATCTTCTCGGGAATCAAGAACAACGCCCTGTTGTCGAAGTACGCCGGTGGGCTCGGCAACGACTGGACACCTGTCCGCGGTATGGGCGCCCACATCAAGGGGACGAACGGTCATTCCCAGGGGGTCGTACCGTTTCTCAAGATCGCCAACGACACCGCGGTGGCCGTCAACCAGGGCGGGAAGCGGAAGGGTGCGGCGTGTGCCTATCTGGAGACCTGGCACATCGACATCGAGGAATTCCTCGACCTGCGGAAGAACACCGGCGACGACCGGCGGCGTACGCACGACATGAACACCGCCAACTGGATCCCCGACCTCTTCCTGCAGCGGGTCGAGGCCGATGCGGAATGGACGCTGTTCTCGCCCGATGAGGTGACCGACCTGCACGATCTCTACGGTCCTGCGTTCGCCGATGCCTATGAGGCGTACGAAAGAAGCGCTGATCGCGGCGAGATCAAGGTCTTCCGCCGCGTACGCGCCGTCGAACTGTGGCGGCGGATGCTCACCATGCTCTTCGAGACCGGCCATCCGTGGATCACGTTCAAGGATCCGTGCAACCTGCGTTCGCCGCAGCAGCATGTCGGCGTCGTGCACTCGTCCAACCTGTGCACCGAGATCACCCTCAACACCTCGGCCGGCGACGAGGCGGAGGTGGCCGTCTGCAACCTCGGCTCGGTGAACCTCGCCCAGCATGTCGGCGAGGGCGGCGTCGACGAAGAGCACCTGGCCCGCACGGTCCGCACCGCGGTCCGGGCACTCGACAACGTGATCGACGTCAACTTCTACACCATTCCCGAGGCGCGGAGGTCGAACCTGCGGCACCGGCCGGTCGGTCTTGGCCTGATGGGATTCCAGGACGCGCTGTTCCGCCAGCGGATCCCGATCTCCTCCGAGCGGGCGGTCGAGTTCGCCGACGCGACCATGGAGCTGCTCAGCTACCACGCGATCGCGGCGTCGTCCGACCTTGCCGCCGAGCGCGGTAGCTACCAGACGTACGAAGGATCCCTATGGAACAAGGGGATCCTGCCGATCGACTCGCTCGAGCTGCTCGCCGAGTCCCGTTCCGGCGGGCTCGAGATCGACCGGTCGACGCGCCTGGACTGGAACGGGCTGCGCGATCGCGTCGCCACCGTGGGCATGCGCAACTCCAACGTCATGGCGATCGCCCCAACCGCCACGATCTCCAACATCTGCGGTGTGGGCCAGTCGATCGAACCGCTCTACCGCAACCTGTTCGTGAAGTCCAACATGTCCGGCGACTTCACCGCGATTAACCCCTTCCTCGTCCACGACCTGAAGGAGCTCGGGCTCTGGGACGAGGTGATGGTGACCGACCTGAAGTACTTCGACGGGAGTGTCGGGCCGATCGACCGGGTGCCGGCCGAGCTGAAGTCGTTGTACGCCACGGCATTCGAGGTCGATCCAACCTGGCTGGTGGAGGCGGCGGCGCGGCGACAGAAGTGGCTCGACCAGGCGCAGTCGCTCAACCTGTACGTCGCGGCGCCGAGTGGGCGGAAGCTCGACGCGCTCTACCGGTTGGCGTGGCGGCGGGGACTGAAGACGACGTACTACCTGCGGTCGCAGAGCGCCACGCATGTGGAGAAGAGCACGTTGCGCGGGACCGACGGAAAGCTCAACGCCGTCTCCCCCACCGTCACGCCGGTCACAGCTCCAGCCACTGCTCCAGCCACCGCAATCGAGGAGGGTGCCGTGTGCGCCCTCGACGACCCGGACTGCGAAGCCTGTCAGTAGGACCGCACCATCCACGGAGTAAGGAGAAATCCGCATGAACGACGCGAGCGGGCTCGGCGAGATCGACCGCGGCGCCGGACGGGTCAAGGTCGACGACAAGGCGATGATCAACTCCCGCGCCGACGTCAACCAACTCCTCCCGCTGAAGTACCGCTGGGCCTGGGAGA
>JBOHED010000080.1:0-4008 GCA_050700915.1 Actinopolymorphaceae bacterium
GTCATCGCGCGCCGGTTCCAGCGCTACATCGACGAGCGTTCCGAGACCGGTGAGGTCGGGGAGAACGGTCACGACGAGCAGGGACCTGCCGCCGTCGATCCCGAGACCGGCCGCCGGCGCAGGTTCGCCTACGCCCCAGGGCTCGTCGTCGTCGACGGCGGACCGCCACAGGTGGCGGCGGCGCAGCGCGCACTCGACGAGCTCGGGATCGACGACGTACCCGTGTGCGGCCTGGCCAAGCGGCTCGAGGAGGTGTGGCGGCCGGGCCAGGAGGACCCGGTGATCATGCCGCGGACGAGCGAGGGTCTGTACCTCCTGCAACGGGTCCGCGACGAGGCGCACCGCTTCGCGATCACGTTCCACCGGCAGAAGCGGTCGAAGTCGATGGTTGAGAGCCTGCTCGACGGCGTTCCAGGACTGGGCGAGACCCGGCGCAAGGCGCTGATGCGTACGTTCGGTTCCCTGAAGCGCCTCCGCGCGGCCACCGTGGAAGAGATCGCGGAGGTCCCCGGCATCGGTGCACGGACGGCCACCGCGGTGGTCGATGCGCTGAGCGAGGAGCGCGCCGGGGGCGGCGCCGGCCGCCGGACCGCGGTCAACACGGCGACGGGCGAGATTCTCGACGATGATCCGGACCCGTCGCCCGCGGCGGGGGACAATGACGGCATGATGACGCACGAGGAACACCGGCAGGGAGTTGGCCATGGCGACAAGTCCACCTGAGCTGGTCCTCGTGTCCGGCATGTCCGGGGCGGGTCGCAGCTCGGCCGCCGACGTGCTGGAGGACCTCGGGTGGTTCGTCATCGACAACCTCCCGCCCGAACTCCTGCCGACGATCGTGAAGCTGGTCGCCGACGGCGAGCGTTCGGTCGCCAAGATCGCGGTGGTGGTCGATGTCCGGTCGGGATCGTTCTTCCCCGCACTGCAGGGGTCCCTCGAAGCCCTGCGCGCCCGTGGTCTGCGCCCGATGCTGTTGTTCCTCGAGGCAGCCGACGAGGTGCTCGTCCGCCGGTACGAAAGTGTCCGCCGACCGCACCCGCTCCAGAGTGAGGAAGGCAGGGTCCTCGACGGGATCGCCCGCGAGCGGGTCGCGCTGCGGGAGCTACGCGCCGACGCCGACCTGGTGATCGACACGTCCAACCTCAACGTCCACCAGCTCACGGCCAAGATCGTCAACGCGTTCGGCGGCGCCGACGACCAGGCGTTGCAGGCGACGATCATGTCGTTCGGTTACAAGTACGGCATCCCCGTCGACGCCGACCACGTCGTCGACTGCCGCTTCCTGCCGAATCCGCACTGGGAGCCGGCGCTGCGGGGACAGAGCGGGCTCGACGCCGATGTTCGTGAGTACGTCCTCAAACAGGACGACGCGCTGCCGTTCCTCGACCACTATGAAAGCCTGATGAGCCTGTTGGCTCGCGGCTATCTGCGAGAGGGCAAGCGGTTCGTGACGATCGCGGTCGGCTGCACCGGGGGCAAGCATCGGAGTGTGGCCATGGCGGAGGAGCTCGGGGCGCGGTTGCGGGCGCATGGCATCGGCAATCTCGTCCTGCACCGCGACCTGGGGCGAGAGTGAGCGACCAGTCGTCCGACCCGCGCGTCGTCGCCCTCGGCGGCGGGCACGGGCTCGCGGCATCACTCTCGGCTCTGCGGCAGGTCACCGAGCACCTCACCGCGGTCGTGACGGTCGCCGACGACGGCGGCTCGTCGGGCCGGCTGCGCAAGGAGTTCGGCGTACTCCCCCCTGGCGACCTTCGGCAGGCGCTCGCGGCACTGTGCGGCGACGACGAGTGGGGGCGGACCTGGGCGGAAGTGCTCCAGCACCGGTTCGCCAGCGACGGAGAACTCGCCGGCCACGCAGTCGGAAACCTGCTCATCGTGGCGGTGTGGGAACGACTCGGCAAACACGTCGACGGTCTCGACTGGGTGGCGAGGTTGCTCGGCGCCCGCGGCCGGGTGTTGCCGATGAGTGCCGTACCCCTCGAGGTCATCGCGCAGGTGCAGGGTCTCGATCCGGATGACCCGGACGCCGTCTGCACCCTGCGCGGACAGTCGGAGGTGGCGGCCACGCCTGGGCGGGTCCGCAGCGTCGCGCTCGAACCCGCCGACCCGCCCGCATGCCCGGAGGCGATCGACGCCGTACGCACGGCCGACGGAATCGTGCTCGGGCCCGGGTCGTGGTTCACGAGCGTGCTGGTTCACCTGATGGTCCCCGAACTGCGGAGGGCGCTGCACCAGACCACGGCGCGGCGGATCCTCACCCTCAACCTCGGGCCGCAGGTGGGCGAGACGCGGGACTACTCGCCCGAGCAGCACCTGGAGGTGTTGGCGGCGCACGCGCCTGACCTCCGGATCGACGTCGTCGTCGCCGACGACGCGTCGGTCTCCGACCAGTCGGCGTTGGCGAAGGCGGCCGCGAAGCTGGGTGCGGAGCTGGTGGTCGAGGACGTGGCGTACGGCGACGGTTCGCACCGTCACCACCCCGAACGCCTGGCCCGCGTCTACGCCAAGGTCCTGGCCGGCTGACCGCAGGGCGTCCGGGTCGGGCGGATGAGCAGGCTGTTCGTGCGAGCCGATCACTCTGCGTGGCTGAAACCATGGCGAGAATTACCACCGGCTTGACCCATTCGCCCACAGATTTCGTCATGCGTGGCAGGATCGGGCCATGGCGATGACGGCTCAAGTCAAGGCAGAGCTCACGAGCACGACCGTGACGAAACCCTGCTGTCGCAAGGCGGAGGTCTCCTCCACCCTTCGATTCGCGGGCGGACTGCACATCGTCAGCGGGCGGATCGTCATCGAGGCCGAGCTGGATACCGGCGCGTGCGCACGGCGACTACGCAGGGAGATCGCCGAGGTCTTCGGGCATGCGAGCGACGTCCTCGTCCTGGCGCCGGGCGGGCTCCGCAAGGGCAACCGCTTCGTCGTCCGCGTCGTCAAGGACGGCGAGGCACTTGCCCGGCAGACCGGCCTGCTCGACGGGCGTGGCCGCCCGGTCCGCGGCCTTCCGCCCCAGGTCGTCAACGGATCCACCTGTGACGCGGTGGCGGCCTGGCGTGGCGCGTTCCTGGCGCACGGGTCGTTGACAGAGCCGGGCAGGTCCGCATCGCTCGAGGTCACCTGCCCGGGACCGGAAGCGGCGTTGGCGCTCGTCGGCGCGGCCCGCCGGATCGGAATCGTCGCGAAGGCCCGTGAGGTACGCGGCGTCGACCGCATCGTCATCCGCGACGGTGACGCGATCGGCGCACTGCTCACCCGGCTCGGCGCCCACGAGAGCCTGATGGCGTGGGAGGAACGCCGGATGCGCCGCGAGGTACGCGCCACCGCCAACCGGCTCGCCAACTTCGACGACGCCAACCTGCGCCGCTCGGCACGGGCGGCGGTGGCGGCGGGAGCCCGGGTGGAGCGCGCCCTGGAGATCCTCGGCGATGACGTTCCCGACCACCTCCGGCTGGCGGGGAAGCTGCGGGTGGAGAACACCCAGGCGAGTCTCGAGGAGTTGGGCCAGCTGCACGAGCCGCCGCTGACTAAGGACGCGATCGCGGGCCGGATCAGGCGCCTGCTGGCGATGGCCGACAAGCGGGCCACGGATCTCGGGGTCGCCGGCACGGACGCCAACCTCACCCCGGAGATGATGAGTTCCTGACGTCGGCCCCCGACGTCCTCCCTGACTCCGACCGGCCGGGAAGGATCACGTTTGCGTGATCCTTCCCCACGATGCACGGTTAATTCCGCGTGCATCGTGGGGAGTTACCGTGTGAGGTACGCGGTCTGAGGGCGGCGAACGACGACGCCCGCACGACCGATAGTCTCCGTTTTGAGCCGTGCCGTACGCGCACAGTCCAGAGGGGGAGCGGCGTCGGGCAACGAGGCCAGCCGCCCACGACACTGCAGTGAAGATCGGCAACGACCCCATGCGAGGGAGTGTCCTGTGACCATTCGGGTAGGAATCAATGGCTTCGGCCGCATCGGCCGCAACTTTTTCCGGGCAGTCCTCGCCCAGGGTGC
>JBOHED010000081.1:0-4909 GCA_050700915.1 Actinopolymorphaceae bacterium
CGAACCGCAGTCCACGTGCGACGGCTGCGTCTCGCCACGCCGCCACAATGTCGCGGCCCGGGCCGACCTTCGCGGAGTTCCACCGGTGCAGGGCCGAGTCGTAGTTGAGGAAGTTGTCGTGATGGACAGCCTGGGCGACGAAGTATTTCGCACCAGCGGCCACGTAACGGTCCATCAGTTCGTCCGGGTCGAACTTCTCGGCCTTCCACAGTGCGACGAGATCCTTGTATCCGAAGCGTGACGGATGCCCGTAGGTGCGCAGGTGGTAGAGGTACTGGGCGGAGCCTTCGCGGTACATGTGCCGTGCGTACCAGTCGCCGAAGCGCGGCACCGACTGCGGACCCCAGTGAGACCAGATTCCGAGCTTGGCATCGCGAAACCAGTCGGGGAGCTCGAATGTCGCGAGGGACTCGATGGTCGGCTGGAAGGGACCGGCAGCGAGTTGCGCATTCATGGTCGATGATCCTCCGATGGGTAGGGACAATCCGCGGTAGTGGATACGGATGCTTACCGGCGACGTCAGCCGGCGGCCGGATCGGTCGGGTTCACGACATCGTGTGTGAGGAGGTAGTCCTCGACGGTGAACAGGTGTACGGCCATGCTGGTGCGTGCTCGGTCGGGTTCGTGGGTGGTGAGTGCCGCGAGGATCGAGAGGTGTTCTCGGTGGGCGGTCTCATCGGCGCCGGGCTGTGCGATGGATCGGCGCAGCCGGTCACGCATCGTACGTCCACCGAGGGCCTCGATCAGCGCGGCCAGCACCGGGTTGCCGGCCGCATTGGCGATGATGCGGTGAAATGCGATGTCGTTCTCGATCACTGTCTCGTGGTTGGGTTCGTCGAGCGACAGTTGGGCCTCGTTGTGGCTTAGCAGTTCGGCTGCGGCTTGGAGCTCCTCCGAGCCGATCTGCTGCGCTGCCAAGGCGGCCGCCTCCGTTTCGAGGATTCGCCGTACGGCGTGCAGGTGATGTGTTCGGCTGCCGATCTGTACGTCGACCACGAACCCCATCGGGGCCAGGAGCATCGAAGGGTCCAGCTTGGTGACGTACGTACCATCGCCCTGCCGCGTCTCGAGAACTCCCATCATCGACAGGGCTCGAACCCCTTCGCGCAGGGGGTTCCTGGACACGCCTAGTGTCGCGGCGAGGTCCTTCTCGACGGGAAGTCGATCGCCCGGCCGTAGTCGGCCGTCGATGATCATCTGCCGGATGCTCTGGACAACGACGTCGGTTTGTGAGACGCCGGGACTTCGAGTCTGTTCGGCCAGCTTGCCTGGGTTCATGGAAGCGGGTCCCCGTCCGCGCGTGACGACGCCCAGTAGGTGCCGGCAGGGAACGCGTAGTTCCGGAGTGACTCTTTGTGCATTTCGGCACTGTAACCTGGTGCGGTCGGAAGGACGTACGCACCGTTACGGACCACGCAGGGGTCGACGAAGTGTTCGTGTAGATGGTCGACGTACTCGGTGACGCGTCGGTCGAGAGTGCCGGATACCGCTACGCAGTCGAAGATCGCGAGATGCTGAACGAGCTCGCACAGGCCTACGCCACCCGCGTGTGGGCAGACCGGTACGTCGAAGTGGGCGGCGAGGAGGTAGACGGCGAGTACCTCGTTGACGCTGCCGAGGCGGGCCGCGTCGAGCTGGCAGTAGTCGATGGCGCCAGCCTGGAACATCTGCTTGAACAGTACTCGGTTCATGCCGTGCTCGCCGGTGGCAACGCCGATGGGTGCCACAGCCTTGCGGATCGCGGCGTGCCCGAGAATGTCGTCGGGACTGGTGGGTTCCTCGATCCACAGTGGGTCGAACTCGGCCAGCGCTTTGACCCATTCGATCGCCTGGGGCACGTCCCACACCTGGTTGGCGTCGATCATCAGGTGTCCGTCCGGTCCGAGCACCTCGCGCGCGATCCCGCATCGCCGGATGTCGTCGGCCAGGTTGGCGCCCACCTTGAGTTTGACATGTTTGTAGCCAGCAGCGACAACTTCCTCACAAAGCCTGCGCAGCTTGGCGTCGGAGTACCCGAGCCAGCCAGCCGAGGTGGAGTAGCACGGATAGCCGGATGCCTCCAGTTGCTTGATCCGTTGCTTGCGGCTCGACTCTTGCCGCGCGAGTAAGGTGCCAGCCTGCTCCGGCGTCAGTACGTCGGTGAGGTACGACAGATCGGCGGCCTCGACCAACTGCTCGGGTGACATCTCGCAGAGCAGCCGCCACAGTGGTACCCCGGCCCGCCGGGCGGCGAGATCCCACATCGCGTTCATCACCGCGGCCAGGGCGAGATGGATGACCCCCTTGTCGGGGCCGAGCCACCGCAACTGGCTGTCCGACTGCAGCTCCCGGTAGATCCCGCCCAGGTCTTCGCAGAGTTCGTCGACGTCGCGGCCCACCAGCGGCTCCGCGCGCTGAGCGGCCGCCGACACGCACAGGTCGTTGCCGCGCCCGATCGTGAACGTGAACCCGTGCCCGGCCAGCCGTGGGACATCGGTCCGCAGGACGATGTACGCCGCCGAGTGGTCGCCGTCCTTGTTCATCGCATCCGATCCGTCGAGGGTCAGTGACGTCGGGAAGCGGACGTCGACAACCTCCACCGAGGTGATGCGTGGCATGGCGGCCTCTCACGGTCAACGATAGATGGGACCTTTCTCAGGCCGGATGCCGCTCAGTATGGACCATTAGCTTCGTGACGGCTAGGATCCGGAAAATTCATGGGATCAATATCTCGTCGTCTCGTCACGACGGAGAAGTGTGGTATGGGCAATTTGGTGAGCTCGGACCGCCGCGGGGTCCAGCGGTTGGTCTACGCCCGGCCGGCTGAGACCTGGCTGGAGGCGTTGCCGCTCGGCAACGGGCGGATCGGGGCAATGTGCTTCGGTGGTGTCGGCAGGGATCGGATCGGCTTGAACGACGAGACCCTGTGGTCCGGCAGCCCCGAGACCGCGCGGTCGTTGTCGACTCCCCTCGGTGCGACCGGTGCCCAGGCCGTGCAGGCCGTGCGGAACGCTCTCAGCGCAGGCGATGTTCGCCGGGCGCACGAGTTGGCGCGTGGCTTCCAGTCCGGCTACTCGCAGGCGTACCTGCCTCTGGGTGACCTCCTGCTGGAGATCAACATCCTTGGCGCCACCCCTGCGCCGCCCGGCGATGTGACGCGGTACCGGCGGGTGCTCGATCTCGATGCCGCCATCGCCAGTGCGGAGTATGAGATCGCGGGAGTGACGGTACGGCAGGAGGTCTTCGTCAGCAGCCCGGCCGGGGTGCTGGTCCAGCGATTGACGGCCTCCGAGCCGGTGCTGGCGCTCACCTGCCGGTTGACGTCGCAGTTGCGAGCGCGTCCACATCCGGTCGAGAGCGGACTCGGGCTGCTGCTGCGGGCTCCGGCCGATGTCGCCCCGCCGCACCGGGACGTACCGCAACCGATCCGGTACTCCGATGGCGCGGATGGCGGCATGGCCGCGGCGATCGCGCTGCGTGCCACGAGTGACGGCGAGATCCGGACGACCGAGACGGCCCTTGCCGTCGAGGGCGCAACCGAGCTCACCCTGGTGCTCTCGACTGCCACGGCGTACGACGGCCCGTCCGGCGCACCCGCCCGAACGGCGCAGGAGTGCTGGGTCGACGCCGATCAGACCGTGCGCGCGGCCGTTGATCACGAATACGGCGAACTCCTGGCCGAGCATCAGAAGGATCACCGACGGCTCTTCCGTCGTTCATCGCTCGACCTGGCCGGGTCGGCGGAGCGGTCGGAGCTGCCGACCGACGCGCGGGTGGCCGAGGCCGCTGCCGTCGACGACCCTGCGCTCGCGGCTCTTGCCTTCAACTACGGCCGCTACCTGATGATCGCGAGTTCGCGACCGGGCGGCCTGCCGACCAATCTGCAGGGGATCTGGAACGACATCCTACGGCCGCCGTGGAGTTCGAACTTCACGGTGAACATCAACACCGAGATGAACTACTGGCCAGCGGAGACGACCAATCTGTCCGAGTGTCACGAGCCGTTGCTCCAGTACATCGGCGAGCTCGCCCTGGCTGGACGTCGTACCGCCCGGGAGCGGTACGGATGCGGTGGCTGGACCGCGCACCACAACGCTGACGCGTGGTGCTGGACGAACCCGGTCGAGGGCGACCCGCGGTGGTCGAACTGGCCGCTGGCGGGTGCATGGCTTGCCCGGCATCTGTGGGATCACTACGAGTTCACCGGGCATCTGGAGTTCCTCGGGGAGGCCTGGCCAGTGTTACGAGGGGCGGCGGAGTTCTGCCTGGACTGGCTGGTGGAGATGCCGGACGGCAGCCTTGGCACGGCACCATCGACCTCTCCGGAGAACGACTACATCGCTGCCGATGGGCAACCGGCATCCGTCACCCAGTCCTCCACCATGGACTTAGCGCTCATCTCGGATCTGTTCCAGCGGGTCGAACAGGCCGCGGCTCTGCTCGATGTCGTGGACCCGATCGTCGGCGAGCTGTCCGCCGCCCACAAGCGAATGCCGGCTCCAGCGGTCGGCGCACAGGCTCAGCTGCAGGAGTGGGCCGCGGACCTGCCCGAAGAAGATCCGCATCACCGCCACATGTCTCATCTGACCGGCCTGCATCCTGGCGATGCCATCACCCCGGACGGCACGCCCGGCCTCGCTGCCGCAGCTGCGCGCTCGCTCGATCTGCGCGGCGACGAGGCGACCGGATGGTCGCTGGCATGGAAGATCTGTCTGCGGGCACGCCTTCGCGACGCGGCAGCGGCGCACCGCCTGATACGGGCCTTCCTACGACCTGCCGACGACACGGCCACAGGGCATGTCGGCAGTGGCGCAGGGGTGTACCCGAACCTGTTCTGTGCCCATCCGCCCTTCCAGATCGACGGAAACTTCGGCGCGACGGCCGGAATCGCGGAGATGCTGCTGCAGAGTCACACCGGCGAGATCGAACT
>JBOHED010000082.1:0-2101 GCA_050700915.1 Actinopolymorphaceae bacterium
CACCGAGTACCTGGGAGAGCTGCAGGGTCGTGGTCAGAAGGCCACTCACGTCGGCGGCCCGGATCGCTGGCACCCGCACCAGGGACTGCGTGAGCAGGGGGCTGAACGCCACGCCCATCCCGCAGCCACCGACCAGCATCGCGACGGGCAGCAGCACGCCGCCATGCGTTCCGGAGTGCAGGCCGAGACCGATGGTGAGGAAGCCGGCGCCGGCGGCCAGGAGTCCGGCCGGTCCCAAGGCCGTGATGCACCCGCGCGGGGATCCTGCGCCACTCCAGCCCCAACAGACCGAACGAACCTGGCACCGATCCCCCTCGAGCGTCGCCGTCGAACGCGGCGTCAACGATGCGATGACGGATCTGTATGCGGGGTGGCACAGCCTGTCCTGCGTCCACAGGAACCTCCTGTGGTGCTGCCTGACCGAGCCGGCGGCGCGCGAACACCTTCTCAACTACGACACGGAGGTCCCACATCTCGTCGCCCAGTTGCGGAGCAACTACGCTCGGCACGTGGACGACCCGGAGTGGAACGCCGACATCGAGCGGCTGGCCGACCTGAGCAAGGAGTTCGCCGAGCTGTGGCCCGCCACGAGGTCGCGGAGCCGGAGGTGCGGGTTCGGAAGTTCCGGCACCCGGTGGCCGGCGTGCTCACCTTCACGACCACCGAGCTCGAGATCACGGCGGTACGCGACCTGCGCATCGTCGCCTACACGCCGGCCGACAGCGAGACCCCTGCCCGGCTTCCCGCGACCCGCCGCAGCGGTGCCGAGGGCGCTCGTCGACCGACGAGTTGAGCAGGCTCGGCCTCGTTGTGGACTCGTACCAGGCGGCCGATCGGTCGGGTATGGAAGGCAGGCAACATGTGGTCATGTGCGGGTACCCGCAGCTCAGGCGTCGCCACCTTCCTGGGCGACGTCGCGTACGGCGGTGGGGTCGGCGATGGAGTAGCGGTCGGCGGCCTCGCGGACCGTCGACGGCTTGACCTCGCCCCGCCGCGCCAGGGCGGCGAGGGTACCCACGACGATGGACGGCGCGTCGACGTTGAAGTACCGCCTCGCGGCCGGACGGGTGTCGGCGAACCCGAATCCGTCCGTGCCCAGCGAGGTGTACTCGCCGGGCACCCACCGCGAGATCTGGTCAGGCACCGCACGCATCCAGTCGCTGACCGCCACGAACGGTCCGGGAGCGTTCTCGAGCTTGGTCGAGATGAACGGGACCCGCTGCGGACTGTCGGGGTTGACCAGGTTCCACTGCTCGCAGCCGACCGCCTCGCGACGTAGCTCGTTCCACGACGTCACCGACCAGACATCGGTCGCGACGCCCCACTCCTCGGACAGCATCCACTGCGCCTCGAGCGCCCACGGCACCGCGACCCCGGACGCGAGCAGCTGCGCCCGTGGCGTACGCCGGTCCGTCGGCCGGGGATAGGGCGCGCAGAGGTAGATGCCGCGGAGCAGGCCGTCGACGTCGAGGTTGGCCGGCTCGGCGGGCTGGATCTGCGGCTCGTTGTAGACGGTGAGGTAGTAGAAGACGTCCTCGCCGCCCGGGTGCTCGTCGGAGGAGCCGTACATCCGACGCAAGGCGTCCTTGACGATGTAGGAAATCTCGAACGCGAACGCCGGATCGTAGGCGACACACGCCGGGTTGGTCGAGGCCAACAGCTGGGAGTGACCGTCTGCGTGCTGCAGGCCCTCGCCGGTCAGGGTGGTCCGCCCGGCAGTCGCGCCGATGAGGAAGCCCTTGCCCATCTGGTCGCCCAACGCCCACATGAAGTCACCGGTGCGCTGGAACCCGAACATCGAGTAGAAGATGTAGACCGGGATCATCGGCTCGCCGTGGGTGGCGTACGACGTGCCCGCCGCCGTCACCGAGCCCATCGCGCCGGCCTCACTGATGCCCTCGTGCAGCAGCTGTCCCTGCTCGGACTGTTTGTACGACAGCAGCAGCTTCCGGTCGACTCCTTCGTAGGTCTGGCCGTGCGGGTCGTAGATCTTCGCCGTCGGGAACATCGAGTCCATGCCGAAGGTCCGGAACTCGTCCGGCGCGATCGGAACGAACCGCGCGCCGATCTCCTTGTCCCTCATCAGGTCGCGCAGCAGCCG
>JBOHED010000083.1:0-6056 GCA_050700915.1 Actinopolymorphaceae bacterium
CTCCGCCAGTTCGGCCAGCCCGCATTCGCGTATTCGGGCGCCAACAGCCGGTTGCTACCGGTGATCGCGCGGGCGCCCCTCCACGACGTGTCGCCTGCCCACGCGGGATCGCCCTACTTCCGTGGTGACTCGAAGCCGGCGCCCCACAACCTGTACGCGGAGCCGCAAGCTTTGCTCGAGGATGCTCCCAAGGCGAGTCGAGCCCGCGACATCGGCTTCCGGTTCGGCGAGGCGCCGCCCGGCGGCCGGAAGGTGAGCGGCGAGACCGTGCGGTACCCGGCGTTCCGGATCGGGTTTCGCTGGTCGGCGAGCGCCCGCCGGTGGCTGGTCTCGATGGACGGCGAGCCGGTACGCATGACCGGCGGAACACCGCCGAAGCCGGCGACGGTGGTGGTGCAGTACGTCGACCGGAAGCCGTCCAGGCTCGGCGACAAGTGGGGCAACATCACGCCGAACTTCGCCTCGGTCGGCAAGGGCAAGGCGCTCGTCCTCCGAAACGGCCGTGCGTACGACGTCCGCTGGTCCCGTCCCCGCGCGACGGGTGGCACGACGTTCACCACGCCCGCGGGGAAGCCGATGACCTTCGCGCCGGGTCAGGTGTGGGTGGTGTTCAAGCTCCGGTCCTAGGCCGAGCCTCCCAAATCCCGCCTGACTCACGGCTCCCCGCATCCCGGCCGGCTGCGTTCTCGTCGATCGGCGCACAAACCCAGTGCGCCTTCCTCCTCGGCCTTGCCCGCCGTGCGCGGATGAGCCGTTCGCTTGGCCGGCGCGATTTGGGAGACACGGCCTAGCCCGACCGGCTGGGCGATGAGTAGTTGCGGTCGCTACTACTCATCGTCTAGCGTCTGCGTATGTGATCGAACGACTCATGCAGGTCGGGTTCTCCTCCCAGGAGGCGCGGGTCTACGTCGCCCTCCTGCGCCAGCCGTCGGCGACGGGCTACGAGATCGCCAAGGTGGCCGGCCTGCAGCGGGCGAACGTCTACCAGGTCCTCGCCGGGCTCAGCGACCGCGGCGTCGTCGAGCAGGTCAGCGACTCTCCGGCCCGGTTCGTCGCGCTGCCACCCGCCGAGGTGCTCGGCCGGGTCAAGCGTGAGACCGCCGAACGCTGCGAGGCATTGGTCGTCGACCTCGCCGCCGTTGCCGCACCCGTCGAGCCGGCAGCCTTCTGGACGCTCCGTGGCCGTGACGCCGTACTGGAACGCGCCGCCGCACTCGTCGCCGATGCTCGCGACCGGGTGGCCGTCTGCGTCATGGCCGACGACCTCACCTGGTTCGGTCCTGCCCTTCGTTCGGCCGCGCAGAGCGGGTGCCAGGTCGTCGTCAACGTCTTCGGGGACGCGCCCGTCGACTTCGGCGAGGTCTACCGCCACGAACCCCAGGACCTGACGGTCGGCGGGCACGTCCTGACCCTCGCCGTCGACTCGACCACAGCGCTCATCGCCTCGCTCGACGAGCCGGCCGGCGCCGTCTACACCGCGCATCCGGCACTTCTCCGTGTCGTGGAGAAGCTGATCCGCGACGAGGCCTATCTCGCCGCCATCTATGAACGCCTACGTCCCGAACTCGAAGGTGCCTTCGGCCCGCACCTCGTCGAGCTTCGGGCCAGGCTGTTGCCGCCCGACCAGGCCAGCCGGCTGATGTCCGTCGTCGGCTTCGGTGCGGACCCGGCCACCGTCCACGACCTGCTGCCCGACTGACCTGTTCTGCCGTAGCTGCCGACGAATTCCTGCGTACGAACGAAGGGACTGACATGGGTGCCGTCATCATCGTGGATGCCATGTGGGGCGACTCCGGCAAGGGCAAGGTGTGCGCGCACCTGTCCAGGCGCGACAACGTGCCGTTGACCGTACGCGCGGGGGTCGGCACGAACGCCGGCGCGAGCGTGACCCTCGACGACGGAACCCTGGTCAAGGCTCGTCAGCTGCCCACCGGGTGGATCAATCCCTCGACGAAGGTGGCCGTCGGGTCGGGCGTACTCGTCGATCCTGAGGTCTTCGCCGCCGAGGTGGCGCGGTTCGGATTGTCCGGCCGGGCATTCGTGGACGGCCGCTGCGCCGTCATCACCCCCGACCACATCGCCGCCGAACGGGCCGACGCCCACCTCGCCGGCCTCGTCGGCTCCACCTGCACCGGAAACGGCGCGGCACGGGCAGACTTCATCCTGCGGAGGGCGCGGCAGGCGCGGGACCACCCTGACCTTGCGTCGTACGTGACGGATGTGGCAAAGGCCGTCAACGCGGCCGCTCGGGATGGCGACGTCCTCATCGAGGGATCGCAGGGAACCCTGCTGTCATTGGCGTTCAGCGCCGAGTACCCCTACACGACCTCGGACAACTGCACGGCTGCTGCCGCGATGGACGACGTCGGCCTCAACTGGCGGCTCGTCTCCGACGTCGTGATGGTGGTCAAGGCACTCCCGACGCGCGCAGGCGAAGGTCCGTTGCCGTTCGAGTTGTGCGAGGAGGAGATCGTGCGCCGGGGCATCGCGGAGTACGGAGTCGTGACCGGCCGGCCCCGGCGCAAGGCGGCGCAGCTCGACTGGAGCCTGCTGGAGTACGCCACGATGTTGAACGGTCCGACGAAGATCGCCCTGACCTTCTGCGACCACGCCGATCCGCCCATGCGTGGCGCCCGTTCATCGGCGGACATCACCCCGCCGGTGAAGACATTGATGGAGAAGGTGGAGGACGTGACGGGTGCGCCCGTGGTCCTCATCGACACCGGCCCTCGGCTGTCGGACATGATCGACCTCACGGACACACTCGTCAGATAGGCAGGAGGACATGTGATCGGTCTGGTCTCGGCCCTGGGCGCTGTGGGGTTCGTGATCTTGTGGGCGGAGGTGGTGCACTGGCGCGCTTCTCGCAGTCTGACGAGTCCCGACCGGGGTGGATCAGAGGCCGTCGTCGTGCTGGGGTACCGCAATCGACGTAGCGAGCACGCGAACTGGTTCGATCTGCGGACTACCGGATGGGAGTGGGCTCCGCTCAAGCCGCCGTTTTCCGTATTCGGGTTGTTGGACATGTCCAGGTCCAGGAAGGCGTTGGCGGCCAGGCCCTGACCTCCATACCTGGATTGATCAACTCGTCGAGACACGCCAAGCGTGACGAATCTTCCTTGTGATGAAGGAGATTCTCGGCCGATGACTCCCGGCGATCGGCTGCGGCACGTTGCTCGGAGGTGGCGGATCCGCAGCGCGCTGGACGCCCAGCCGCTCACGGATCCGCCTCCCCCCTTGCAGGGTGGTCACCGATCGACCCAGCTGCAGGCCCACCCCCTGGCCCGGCCAGGGACCGGCCCACCCAGGAGGCAGGTCGTTCCCGCCGCCAAGCGGTTACACGGACGGGCAGGTCGCCGCGTAACCGAAACGGTTTCTGCGCGACAATGCTGGTATCGACGTCGACGCCGCCACCCGTCTCATCCAGAAGCTTCGCGAATTCGCCCGTACGCAGCTGGATGAGCAGGAGCGCGCCCATCTCGCGGTCCTGCTCGCTCCCGGCATCGCACAGGCGTACGCAGAAGACGATCGCGGCGAAGGCGTTCCCTCCACCCGCTGGAGCGAGGACCGGCTGCCCGAGGCACTCTCACAGTCGGTGCGTACAGCTGGCCTGCGGGTCTCCGGACTGGCCGGCACAGCAAGGATCGATGAGGTTTCGCCCGAACGGACCCGTCAGCCGTAAATCGCCCGTCGCGCCGTTTCCTCGCACAGTGGGCAACGCTCGGCATGCCGGGCGCCCGCGGTGGTGCCACCCTGGTTGACGATCGGCCCGAGCTCAGGGCACCGCACGGCCGCCCCGGCGGCGAGCAGCCGGAGGACCAGGGCGGCCCGAAGCCGACGGCGCGCACGGTGCAGAACTACTTTGGCGGCACCGTGCTTGACCCGGAGAGCAGCAGCGACATCGGCGACGTCGAAGCCGAGGGTCACCAGACTCAGCGCCAGGGCATCGCGAGAGGAAAGGCCGATCACCAGCCCGTTGACCAGCGCCGCGATGTCGCGCAAAGCGGCGAGTTCGGCCGGGTCGCTCGTGTCGGAGGTGACCACATCGTCGTCGTTGAGTTCCTCGAGGCCCACGCGGTTCTGGTGTCTTCGGATGTCGACGGCCGTGTGTCGGGCAATGGCGAGCAACCACGGCCGGAACCGTTCGGGGTCGCGGAGCTTGTCCAACGACGCAAGGGCGCGCGCGAACGTCTCCTGTACGGCGTCCGCGATCCGTTCGGGGTCGCGCAGCTGGTCGCAGACGGCGAGGTGGACGGCGCGGACGTTCTCGCGGTAGAGGGGTGTGAAGGCTTCCCGGTCGCCTGACCGCACCGCCTCGACCAGCGAGGCGACATCGGTGTCGGTCACGGCGCCTCCCCCCTGGCCCGATCGCGTCGCATCCTTATGGAACCCCAGACCGGGTGCGAGCCGTGCGGACATGGGACAAAGTTCCAGGACCGATATCCGCGGCTCACGTACGACGGAAATCAGCGGCCATGTGCATCGACTCGCCGACGTCTCCGGGCGCCGCCTGCGAGCCGACCGGCGGTCTGGGAGTATGAACGACCGTGGAGTACGTCGTCGTCGCCATCGTCATTGCCCTCGTCGTCGCGGTCGTGATCGTCGGCCTGCTCGCCGGCGGCCGTCGCCGTCGGAGCAGCGCCGCCCCGCCGCCCGAGCAGACCGCTCCGCCCCGACAGGGGCAGGGGGTCGGGCACGCGGAGGACCGTCCGGACGCCCACCCACCCGCCACCACCGATCGGCCGCACCCTCCGGCGGGTGGCGGTGTCAGCGCCGATGAGCTCGCTCTCCAGGAACCGGTCGCGCCCGCCGTCGAGAAGCCCGCGCCGGTCAAGGGTCGGATGGTCCGGCTCCGTGCCCGGCTCGCCCGCTCGCAGTCGACGCTCGGGCAGGGCCTGCTCTCCCTGCTGTCGCGGGACCGCATCGACGACGGGACCTGGGAGGAGATCGAGGATGCCCTGCTCGCCGCCGACGTCGGTGTCGGACCGACCCAGGAGCTGGTCGAGCACCTGCGGACCCGCGTCCGGGTCGAGGGCGTGGCGAGCCCGCAGGAGGCGAGGACGATCCTGCGGGAGGAGCTGATCAAGCTTGTGGGCGCCGACCTCGACCGTTCCCTCCACGTCGTACGTACCGAGGCGCGACCCGCGGTCGTGCTGGTCGTCGGCGTCAACGGCACCGGCAAGACGACCTCCATCGGCAAGCTGGCGCGGGTCTTCGTCGCCGAGGACAAGGACGTCATCCTCGGCGCGGCCGACACTTTCCGGGCGGCAGCGGTCGACCAGCTGGCGACCTGGGGTGACCGGGTAGGCGTACCCACCGTGCGTGGACCCGAGGGCGGCGACCCCGCGAGTGTGGCGTTCGAGACGGTGAAGGCCGGAATCGAGCAGGAGGTCGACGTGGTGATCGTCGACACCGCCGGCCGGCTGCACACCAAGACCGGACTGATGGACGAGCTCGGCAAGATCAAGCGGGTGATCGAGAAGCAGACTCCGGTCTCGGAGGTTTTGCTCGTCATCGATGCGACGACCGGCCAGAACGGTCTGACACAGGCGCGGATCTTCGCCGAGGTCGTGGACGTCACCGGGATCGTCCTCACCAAGCTCGACACCACGGCCAAGGGTGGAATCATCGTTGCTGTCCAGCGCGAGCTCGGCGTACCCGTCAAGCTGGTGACGTTGGGCGAAGGCGCCGACGACCTGGCCCCGTTCGAACCTGAAGTCTTCGTCGACGCGCTCCTCGGCGACTGAAGCGCGAGCGAGCCCGAGACCGGACGCGAGACTGGGAGCGAGGAGAAGACCCGACATGGGCGACGAGAAGGACCTGCTGACCCGCCACCGTGAGGTGCTGCCCGGGTGGATGGCGCTCTACTACGACGAGCCGTTGGAGATCGTCGGCGGTGAAGGACGCCGGTTGACCGGCGGTGACGGCAAGGTCTATCTCGACTTCTTCGCCGGCATCCTGACCAACTCGCTCGGCTACGGCGTACCCGAGATCAACGCCGCGGTCCAACGCCAGCTCGCCAGTGGTGTCCTGCACACCTCGACCGCCTATCTCGG
>JBOHED010000084.1:0-8556 GCA_050700915.1 Actinopolymorphaceae bacterium
GCGATGAACAGGTTGAACCATTCGCCCTCCGGAAGCGAGGCCTCCTTCACCAGGTCGGCCAGCTTCGCCTTCGACGCGTACTTGACATGGAACTGCTCGAGGTAGTGCCGCGGCTTGAGGATGTCGCCGTACCCCCGCCAGCCGAAGATCGCCAGCTGCATGGGGAACGTGCCGTAGGACTCGTCGAAGGTGAGGCTGAACGTCCAGTCGTCGATCACCTCGAGCTTCGCCGGGGCCGCGTCCGCGCGCTTTCCGGCCTTGAGGTAGTCGGGGAAGATCGGGGTGATCTTCTCGTTGTGGAGAACGTCCTCGAAGGCGAAGGTGACGTCGTCCATCGTGACCGGCTCGCCGTCGGACCAGCGCAGTCCCTGCCGCATGTGGAAGGTGAAGACCGAGTCATCGGAGTTGGCCTCCCACTCCTCGACCACATTGCCGTGGATACCTGGCTTCTCGTCGAAGTCCAGACCGCTGGGCGCCCAGATCAGCGGCTCGTTCATGCCGATGAAGATGATCGGGTCTCCTGCGGGCGACTCCTGCGCCAGCTGGAAGGTCCCGCCGAACTTCCCGATCCGCATGTGGGTGTACTCGTCATCCACCAGGATCCCGGTACTCACGACGTACGGCTACTTGGGCAGCCGCTCCTGCAGGGGCGGCAGGTCACCCGACTTCACCTGCCGGGCGAGCAGGGGCGACTCGCGGAACTCGCCAGGGACCCTCCGGCTCGGGGCGCCGGTGCCCGACGGTGGCTGCTCGCCCGCCTGACCCGAGCACGCGGTCGCGACCGCGCCGGTCGACATCAGGGCGAGAGCGAGCATCCTGCGGCGGGTGAACGGATCCTGGAACACGGTGCCTCCTCGAAGGCTTGAGCCCACACAGTTTCGTGCGCGTACGACACTCCCGAAGGCCGCGCCTGTCAAGGACAGTTCAGCCGGACACCCGGCGGTTCTGCCTCTCCAGTCCAAATCGGCCAACCGGGCGATTCATCGCGAGAGCCAGGAACCGCTTGTCGCAGGCATTTTGGTGGTCATGCAACGCTGGTGGGAGGTGGTCCCGCTCAGCTTCGATCCATCCGGAGACATTCATGATCCGAACCCTCCTGCGCGGACGTTCCGCAGAAGTGGGCACGGCTCACCAGGCACTCGCCGACTCCGCGGCGGGGCGACAGTGCACGGTCGTCGTCGTCAGTGGCGAGCCGGGCATCGGCAAGACGGCCCTGCTGGAGTCGATGGCAGCCCAGGGCGAACGCGCCGGATTTGTCGTGGGGGTGGGCAAGGCCGAGGAGCTCGACCAGATCTCGCCGATGGCGCCCCTGCTGCTCGCGCTGCGGTCCAGCCGCCCAGCGCTGCTCTCCGACGACGACTTCGCCGCCCTTGGCCCCCTGTTCGACCAGCAGTTGTGGCTGGTGGATCGGCTCGCGGCGACCCTCGAGGAACGCTCCCAGGATGCTCCGCTCCTGATCGCGATCGACGATGTGCAGTGGGCCGATCCGTTGACGCTCTTCGCACTGCGGTTGCTGCCGAGCCGGGTGGCCACCTCGCCGATCGTCTGGCTCCTCACGGTTCGTCCGGACAGTCCGGACAGTCCGGGCCTGAACGATCTGGCCGCGGTCGTGCGCCGCGACGTGCCCGTACGCCAGATCGAGCTCGGACCTCTGCCCCGGGACGCGATGCTGGCGCTCGCCGAGGACCGGCTCGACCGGCAACCTGGGCCGCGGTTGGCGCGCCTGCTCGAGGGAGCCGGCGGGAATCCCTTCCTGGCCGTGGAGCTGGTCGAAGGGCTGGTCACCGAGGCGTTTGTCGACGGCGAGGACCTCGCGCCCGCCGGCCCGAAAGTACCGAGCCGGCTCCGTACCGCCCTACGCGCGCGGATGTACGGAGCGCGCAAGGGCGCGTGGGAGCTGCTCCGGGTGGGCTCGGTGCTGGGCGACACGTTCAGCGTCGAGGATGCCGCGGCGCTGCTCCGCGAGCCGACGACGGCACTCCTGCCCAAGCTCGAGGATTCGGTCCGAGACGGACTCCTGCTCGACGACGGACACCAGGTGGCGTTCCGCCACGCCCTGATCCGCGAGGCGGCCTATGAGGACCTGGCGCCATCCGCGCGCCGTGTCCTGCACCGGTCGGCGGCCGAGCACCTGCTGGCGACCGGGCGCTCCGCCGTCGAAGCCGCGCACCATCTCATGGTGGGCGCCACCGCGGGGGACCGGCAGGCGGCCAGCGTACTCCGGCATGCCGCGGCCGACGTCGTGCCGCAGACGCCCACGACCGCGGTGAACCTGATCACCCGTGCGTACACCCTTCTCAATCCGCGGGATCCGCTGAAGCTGGAAGTTGGCCAGGATGTCGTGGACGTCTTCGTCCATGCGCGGCGGGTCCAGGATGCGATCTCAGCCGCTGACGAACTGCTCCGCACCGCCCCGGACGGCGAGACGGCCGCCCGCATCCAGTCCCAACTCGCCCGGCCGCTGTGGGACCTCGGCCTCGACGAGGAACTCCTCACCCGTGTCGACGCGGCCCTTCGCCTCGACGGGGTGTCGGCGCCGGTGCATGCGCTGCTGCTGGCCCAGCGCGCCCTCGCCCTGGCGCGCGGCGACGACCCCGAGGCGGCCAGGGAAGCCGGCAGCGCGGCCCTCATGGAAGCGGAACAGCTCGGGCTCCGCGACGCCCGGGCGACCGCTCTGCGTGCGCTCGGACATGCCGCGACCACCGATGGCCGGTTCGCTTCGGCGTTGGACCACTTCCAGCAGGTTCGGGCGTTGCTCGGTGGTCTTCCCCAGGCCGGGGAGCTGGTGGCGCTGGGACACCTTGACCGGTACGAAGAAGCGCGCTGGGGTCTCGCCGACGCGCGTCGCCAGGCCGAGGAGCACGGCGGGGCCTGGGAGGTGCCGGCCTTCGGCTGGTGGCAGGCCGCACTCGACCTCGCGGCCGGGCGACTGGACGAAGCCGAGGCGGGAGCGCTCACCATCGTGCGGCTGGCCGAAGATCTGCAGGAGTACAGCTATCGCGTACAGGCGTACTCCCTGCTCGCCCGGATCGCCTTGCTGCGTGGCGATCTTCGCCAGGCGGGCAACCATCTGCACGAGGTCAGGCGGTGGCGCAGATCGGATGTCCGGTTGGGTTCGGCACAGGGCGCACTTGCCGAGGCGCTCTATCTCGACGCCTCCGGCGACCCGGCTGGCGCCGCCCACCTGCTCGCCGCGGCGGCGGACTCGCCGGCGGCACTGACCCGGCACACCTACAGCGGCTACCACGCGGAACTGCCCCTCATCGTCCGGATCGCGAGGAACGCCGACGACCACGACCTCGCCCGGCGGGCCGCCCGGTTGGCAGAGGTGTACGCGGAGCGCAACCCGGAGGTGCCCACCATCCAGGGCGCCGCGGCGCACGCGCGTGGCCTGGTCGCCGACGACGTGGAGCTCCTCGCCCAGGCCGCCATGCTCATGCGCGACAGCCCGCGTCCGATGAGTCGGGCCATGGCCGTGGAGGACCATGGCCGGATCCTGCTCGCACACGGCCACCGGGATGTGGCGGTCGAGCAACTCGACCTCGCCTGGGACACCTTCGTCGCTCTCGGCGCCACCGGCGAGGCTCGCCGGGTCCAGCGTCGCCTCCAGTCCGCGGGCGTACGCCGGCGCCGTTGGCTCACCGCGGCGTCCCGTCCGAGGTCGGGCTGGCCGGCGCTCACCGAGGCCGAACGGCGGGTCGCCCTGCTCATCGCCGAGGGGCGTACGAACCGCGCGGTGGCCCAGGCGCTCTTCCTGTCGCCGAACACGGTCGGCACGCACCTGCGTTCGATCTTCGGCAAGCTTCGGGTCAACTCGCGGGTGCAGCTGACCCGGGTGGTCCTGGAACACGCGTAAGGGTGAAACCGCCACAACGCCACCGTCTCGCGGGGTTCAGTCGTGGACCACTCACCCGTTCAGGTGAGGCTGCCGCACAGTTCCGGTGGTCTGCCGCGCATTCACCCGCTGGCATCTGACGCGAATCTGCGATCGGCCGAAACGCCTACGGGCTGAACTCTTGTGAATGCGGCGCGATGGTCCGCACCCACCGAAGGACTTAGGTCACGAGCGCGAGCGCGAGCGCGAGCGGCGCATTCTTGCGCGGTTCGCGGCTCCGGGACCGTCCCACGACCACGAAGGCAACGCTCATGATCGTTGGCGTCCTGACCGCCATCGCGACCTCCATCGGCCTGGCGCAGGCGGTCGCTCTCCTCGACCAGACCCGCAAGCTTCGGCGCGCGGGTTCGGCACGCGAGGTCTCCGTCAGCTTCCTGGCGGCATCCCTGACCGGCAACGTGATCTGGTTGGCCTACGGTCTGCTCCGGATCGATCCTGCGCTGTTGATCGTCAACTGCGCAGGACTCCTCGGCGCGAGCGCAGCGCTCGCGACCGCCCTCCGGCTGCGTCGCCGCTGCCCGGCTGCGACGACGGCTGTGGGTACGCAGGCCGAACCGGATCTGGCATCGGCGACGGGCCTGGCCTCGATGACGGTCCTGGAAACGGCGACCGGCCTGGAAACCGCGACCGGCACACAATCGGGGCCGCGCCCGCATCCGAACGGGGCTGCTCCCACAACCCCGCAGGTTCCCACGGCTCCATCGAGGTCGGTACTCCATCCCAGGCTGGCGCCCCCTCGCGTCGAGCACATCCAGCTGTCACCTGCGGTGGGACGGCATCGCCGGCTGGCCATGCTGAACTGATCCCGTGATCATGGAAAGGGCAGAGGCACCTGGAGCCATCCTCCGACGTCGACACGGCCGGCGCGCTCTTCGGGCTCGAGCACCTGGTCAACCCGTGGTCACTCTCGTTTCCGGGCCACCCGGCGCTGGTCGGCTACTGGAGCGGCACCATGACCTTCGGTCCCAGGGACGACCGTAAAGTCAACGGCCTGTCAACGTCTGACTTGCAAGCGGAGGGTCGGCGCAGCCATGTCGGCCCTCGGCCGGCCTAGCGACGGCTTGCTCGTCCACGCTCGTGATCTGCCTTAGCCGCAGCCATAGTCCTGGAACGACACCACGACCTCCTGCCCGTCGGGGTACGCCAGCCGTCGGCCGTGGGGCTGGTGGGAGACCGTGGCCGTACTCCCGCGCAGCGGCGTACACGCCCGTACTCACCAGACACGCCGCGAGAAAGCCCACTCCGTCGATCAGCCACCGCCGCCCCATGCCCTGCCGCTTCCCCGGCTCCGTCACGTCCACCGATGGAGCGAGCATGCATTCGTCGCCTGTTGTCCCGCTGTGGTGCTGCTGTGTCCGGCGCACCCACGCGGTCAGCGACGTCCTCTCGGACGCCCAACGCGCTTGGCCCGTACGTCTCCCCGCGGCAGTGCGGTGACGTCGACCTCGTCGAGCGAGGTCACCACGAGGTCGGCGCCGGCCTTCGCCAGCAGGTCGGCGTCGTCGGCGCGGGCGATCCCGATGCCGGCCATCCCGCCGGCCTTCGCCGCCTCGATGCCCGCCGCGGCGTCCTCCATGACGACCGAGTGCTCCGGGGCCACACCCAGCTCGTGGGCCGCGGCGAGGAACACGTCCGGATGGGGCTTTCCGTGGGCGAAGTCCCGGCCCGAGACGTTCGCGTCGAAGAAGTCCAGCAGGGTGAGACCCGGACGTACGGACGGCGAGGAGATTCCCTGCTTGGACGCGAAGGTGTCCAGCCGGATCTGGCGCAGAAACAGCGTCGCGTTCTTCGACGACGACGCGGCCACCGTGCGGATCCCGGCGTCCTTGACCGCGATGATGTAGCGCAACGCGTCGGGATAGGCGTGGAAGTCGCCGTCCTCGATCAGCTGGACCACCATGTCCTGCTTGCGTTGGGCGTACTCCTCGACGCGTTTGCCCTCCTCGTCCGGCACCTGGAAGTACGCAAGAGCGGCGTGCGCGCCGGCCATCCGTGGCTTGCCGGACAGCTCCTGCTGGTAGACCTGCGAGGTGAACGCGTCCTGCGACCACGACGTCTGGTCGCGGATGTCGCGCCACTCCGACTCCATCAGCTCACGCAGCGACTCACGCCATGCCTTCTCGTGCGGCGAGTCGACCAGCACCCCGTCGATGTCGAAGATGGCGCCCTCGAAACGTGTCGACATGCCCATTCCCCCTTCAGCCGTTGGACTCTCGCCTTCTGCGGCTCGGCGCCGCGGACAGCTGTCCGTGATGGACGACGGTGGGCTCGTCGCCGAGTGCGAACGTGCAGGACTCACCCGGACACAGGTTCTGAACCGCGAGGCCGACGCCCACCCTGATCGGCTGGCTGGCACCCTCCGGATGGGCCGCGAGCGTCAGCTGACCATCCGCGAACCGCACCTGGATCGGCGTACCCTGGAACTGCATGGAGAACCGCAGCCGGCACAGTGGTTCGGGCAGCCGCGGGTCGAAGTACAGAACCCCGTCGCGGATGTGGGTGCCTGTGTAGCCACGCTGAACGAGATCGAGGGTGCCGGACATGACACCCATGTGGATGCCCTCCTGGGTGGTGCCGCCCTGCACGTCACCGATGTCACTCTCCAACGCGACGCGGAACCGCTCCCACGAACTCTCCGGCTCGTACGCCGCCAGAACCCCTGCGTAGGTGACGAAACTGAGCGTCGATCCGTGCGAGGTGCGTTCGTCGTAGTAGGTGATGTTCCGGCGTGCGGTGTCCAGCCGGTACGGATATCCGAGCCGGTCGAAGATCGCCTTCAACTCCTCCGGAGAGAAGAGGAAGAACAGCATCACAGTGTCGGCCTGCTTGGCGAGCTTGTACCGGTTGGGGTCGTCACCCTCGGCGCGCAGAATACGGTCGAGCCGTTGGATGTTGCCGTACTTCCCCCGGTACGCCGACCAGTCGAGTTCCTCGAGGTCCTCGTACCCCTCGAACTGGCTGATGATCCCGTCGTCGTGGAACGGAACGAACATCCGCCGGCTCATGTCGTCCCATCGGCGAAGCTCGTCCGCACCAAGGTGGAGACGGCCGCGTAGCGCGTCGGCCCGGCTCGCGGGGAGCAGCGACAGCACGTCTTGGGCGATCCGGCACAGCCACGCCACCATCACGTTCGTGTAGGCGTTGTTGCGGACACCACCTTCGCGGGCTCCAGGGTATTTCTCGTGGAACTCGTCCGGACCCATCACGCCGTGGATCTCGTAACGCGCGCGCTCCGGGTTGAACTGCGCCATCGACGCCCACAGGCGCGCGATCTCCAGCATCATCTCCGCGCCGTAGTCCCCGAGGAACCCCAGATCGCCGGTCGCGAGGAAGTAGTGCCAGATGTTGTAGAAGATCGCGGCGTTGACGTGCCGCTGGTTGTGGCTGAGGTCGGGCTCCCATCGCCCCGACAGCGGATTGAGGTGGACGCGCTGGGTCTCCTCGCGCCCGTCACTCCCGCTCTGCCAGGGAAACATCGCCCCACGCAACCCGGCAGCCCGCGCGGCCGCCTGCGCTTCGCTCAACCTCCGGTAGCGGTACATCAACAGCGACCGGGTGACCTCGGGCATCCGGAAGTTCAGGAACGGAAAGATGTAGAGCTCGTCCCAGAAGACGTGGCCGCGGTAGGCCTCGCCGTTGAGCCCGCGCGCCGGCACACCGGCGTCGAGGTCGGCCGTGTGGTGCGAGCAGACCTGGAAGACGTGGGCGATGTGCAACCGCAGCAGGAACTGCACCCGGTCGTCGCCGGGGACCTCGACGTCACACCCACGCCACAACTCGTCGGCCGCCGAACGGTGGCGTTCGAGGGCGTCACGGAAGTCCGGGTAGCGCAGGGCGGAGGTCCCGGCGCGTTCGAGGGTGTCGCTCGTCGCCGGGTCGCGGGAGGTGAAGAAGCTGACCATCTTCTCGATCCGCACCGGCGAACCCTGACGGACGTCGAATGCGAGCACCTGTTGGATGTAGTCCTCCATCTGGTACAGGCCGCGCCTGACGGCCATCGGGTTGCCTGTCTCGTCGAAGACGCGGGTGCGGGCCGCCTCGCTGACGTAGAGGTTGGACTGCCGCGTCTCCACCTTCAACGCGATCACCTCGGGCCCGAACGTCCGTGGGGAAACGGGATCGAGGTGCCGTCCTTCCAACTGTGCATAGCGTTTCACCCCGCCGTTGGTGACCCGTCCGTCGAGCGCGGACACGACACCCACCTGGCCCGACCAGTTCTCCGGGGTGAGAGTCCACTCGACGCCGGCATGATGAACGTCGGCCATGCTGACGAACCGCCTACTGTGCAAGGTGGTCTCCCGGCCGGCGGGGTCGCGGAAGTGCAGGTCCCGCACCACGGTCGGGTGCCGGATGTCGAACTCGTGCCGGTAGCTGACCAGTTCGACGTCGGCCAGTCGGAACGCGTCCCCACCCTCGATCCGCAGCTTGAGGGCCAGCCAGTTCGGCAGGTTGACCAGGTCCTCGTTGAGGACCGGCAGGCCACCCATGATGGTCGTCTCACGGTTGTAGCCGCCGTGGACGTACGTGCCGGGATAGTGCACGCCGTCGGCGTCCTCCCATTCCGCGGCGCCGCGGGCGCACAGATATCCGTTGCCGGTGGAGGTCATCGCCTCCCGCAGACCTTCGGAGGGGGGATCGAATCCGTCGTAGGTCAGTGAAAA
>JBOHED010000085.1:0-4965 GCA_050700915.1 Actinopolymorphaceae bacterium
GTGACGTTCGCGGTGGTGGGACTCGACCACGGCCACGTGGTCAGCCTGATCCTCGGACTGCTGGGGGCAGGCGCGGAGTGCGCGGGCTACTGGAGCGGGACCGACACGCCCTGGACCGCAGTGGTCGCCGAGCAGGCGCCGCACATCCCGCGGGTCTCCGACCCGGCCGAACTGCTGGAGAACCCTGACATCGACCTGATCGTCACGGCGGCCGTTCCCGCACGTCGCGCCGAGATCGCCGTCGCCGCGCTGAGTCACGGCAAGGACGTCGTGGCCGACAAGCCGGGGGCGATCACGCACGACCAGCTGGCCGAGGTGCGTACCGCCGTGGCGAAGAGCGGGCGGTTCTGGTCGGTGGCGTTCTCCGAACGGACCGCGTCGCGAGCCACCCTGCACGCCAGGAGGCTGATCGACGAGGGCGCGATCGGGCGGGTGGTCCAGACCCTCGGCCTCGGGCCGCACCACCTGCGACCGGAGACCCGCCCGGCATGGACCTTCGACCCCACGCTCGCCGGCGGCATCCTCGCCGACATCGCCTCCCACCAGGTCGACCAGTTCCTCTACCTCACAGGCTCGGAGTCTGCCGAGGTCGTCTCCTCCTCCGTCGGCAACTTCGCCCACCCGGACCGGCCCGGCTTCGAGGACTTCGGCGAGCTGCTCCTACGTAGCGACCACGCCCAGGGCTACGCCCGGGTGGACTGGTACACCCCGGACGGTCTCGGCGTGTGGGGCGACGTCCGGCTCACGGTCCTCGGGACCGACGGCTACATCGAGATCCGCAAGAACCTCGACCTCGGCGGCACCAGGGAGGGCGGCGACCATCTCTTCCTGGTCGACGGCGAGGGCACCCGTCACCTGGAGAGCTTCGACGTCGAGCTGCCCTACTTCAGGAGTGTCGTCGCCGACGTGGTGGACCGCGGCAAGCCCCTGACCGCGATACCGCAGGAGTTGGTCTTCACCGCCACCGAGCTCGCGTTGACGGCGCAGCGCGACGCCGCCCGGCTGGGCAACCTCCGGTGAATCATCGCCTCCGGGTCGGGATCATCGGCGCGGGAGTCGGTGCCGAGCACCTGGTCGGATACCTCCTGAATCCCCGTGCGTACGACGTCACCACGATCTGCGACCTCGACCGCTCCCGCGCGGAGACGCTGGCGGGGATGGTGTCGACGCCGCGCTCGGCGACCGACGTCGAGCAGGTCCTGGCCGACCCGGCGATCGACCTGGTGTCGGTCTGCACGCCACCCTTCACCCACCTGGGCCTTGCTCTGCGCGCCCTCGACGCTGGCAAGCACGTGGTCGTCGAGAAGCCCGTCGCGGCCTCGCCGGCCGAGGTGGACCAGTTGGCCGCGGCGGCGAAGGCGGCCAACCGGTGGGTGGTCCCGGTGTTCCAGTACCGCTTCGCGCGAGGTCCAAGGTTGCTGCGCAGGTTGACGGACGCGGACCTGACAGGACCTCCCGTCGCGGTGTCGCTCGAGGTGCACTGGGACCGCGGTGCCGACTACTACGCCGTGCCGTGGCGAGGAAATCGGGCGACCGAGCTCGGCGGAACGGTGATGAGCCACCTCATCCACGCGCACGACCTGCTCACCCATCTCGCCGGTCCGGTCGTACGCGTCCGGGCCGAGATTGCGACGCTCGTCCATCAGGTCGAGGTCGAGGACACCGCCGCCGTCACGATGCGCCTTGCTGGCGGGGCTGTCGCGTCGTCGTCCGCGACGATCGGCGCGGCGGGTAACAGCAGTCGCTACCGCTTCGTGTTCGCCGACCTCACCGCCCAGAGCGGGTCGGCGCCGTACGCACCGGGGGAGGACCGGTGGACGTTCACCGCGCGCGATCCTGCCAGGCAAGGCAGGGTTGACGCTCTGGTCCAGGCCGACGACCGGCCGCGCAGGAACGGTTTCGCGGGCCTGTTCGAGCAGCTGGCACCTGCGCTGTCGGGAGACGCCGACCCACCGGTGAGCCTCTCCGACGCGCACGCGGCCCTGTCCCTGAGCGCCGCGATCTATCATTCTGCGCAGACGTCCGCGGCCGTCGAGCTGCCGCTGTCACCTGACCATCCGGCGTACGCCAGAACTGATGCGCCCGCGTCCACACCGGTCAGCGGATTGCCCAGCCCTTGACCTGGCGGGGGACGCCTCCCACGGAGTCCGGCGCACGCTTACCCGTCACCACTCGGCGATGCGGCCGTCGGGATGCCGCCAGTTGGGGTCGGCCACCCGCCAGTCGCTTTCCCGCGTACGTACGAGGTCGGTGTCGAGCCCGATGGGCCAGTGCGGCACCACCGTCCAACCTCTCACCACTTCCGAACCCGTCTGTCCGGCGGATATGCCGACAAGACCAGGAAAAGTAGGCGGTATCGGCCAACAGGAAATGTCGGGACCCCACTCGGGACTGGGACGCCTTGACGCTGCATAGGGTGAGGCGTTGACTTCTAGACGCGCCGTAGGACTGCGGCGACGTGACCTGGTGGCCTGTGACGGCCCATCGCCTCGCCTCGGACAAACCCTACGGACAAGGGTTTTCCCGGAGATGTGGAGGCGACACCATGTTCGTCATCGGATTGATCTTGCTGGTTCTCGCCGCGATCGTCGCCGTGGTCGGAGTCGTAACGAATCTCGGTTCCGCGGCAGTGATGACCGGCGGATTCACCATCTTCGGCTTCCCCGTGGGCGGCCACACCGGTTGGCTGTTCCTGTTCGGTGTCATCGTGGGCGCGGTCGGTCTGCTCGGGCTCGGGATGATGGTGCGCAGCGTCGCCTGGCACCGGTCCCGTCGTCGTGAGCTCAAAGGAACGCGTCGCGAGGCGATGGATCTCCGGAAGCGGGAGGAGAAGCTCTCAAGCGAGTTGGAGAAGGAACGTGCCGAGCGTGAACGCCTGGAGGCGGCCTCCGGTCCTGACACGGGCTCCCGCGGCGGTGAGCGGGCGGACACGCGCACCGACGAGGTTCCCACGGACACCGGGAGAACGGATACCGGGAGAGCCGGCACGGAAGCGGGAGCCACTGGTGAGGACCGGTCGGCCGCTGCGGGCCCGCCGCAGCAGCGGACGGCGAGCGAGCAGGCGCCAGGTCTCCGTGAACGACTCGGCTTCGGGCACCGCACGAAGAAGTAGCTCCGCGCTCTCCCCGCGGCCACCCGGTGCTCGTCGGGCAAGGCGGGCTCACGCCGATGTGCGGACGACCAGTTGGGTCGGCAGGATCCGCGAAGACGCCGGCTCGTGGCGAATGAGCGCGAGCAGGACGTCGACCATCTCCTTCGCCACCTGTTCCAGCGGTTGCCGGATCGTCGTCAACGGCGGATCAGAGGTGGCCGCGACGCTCGAGTCGTCGAAACCGCAGACGGCCACGTCGTCGGGTACGCGGCGACCAGCCCGGCGCAGCGTCGTCAGCGCGCCCGAGGCCAACAGGTCGGAGGCGGCGAAGACCGCGTCGATGTCCGGGCTGGCCTCGAGCAGGTCGCTCATGGCGTCCTTGCCCGCGTCGTAGCCGAAGTCGGGAGCGCAGACGGCAAGTCGCTTCAGGGCCCTGCGCCCGAGGATGTCGCGATAGCCCTGGAGCCGGTCGTAGCCGCCGGCGGTGTCGAGTGGGCCGCCGATGATCGCGATCCGCTGGTGGCCGCGGTCACGAAGGTACCGGGTCATCTGCCGGCCACCCTCGCGGTCGTCGGCGGAGACGTAGGGGATCGTGACGTCGTGATCGAGCGGCCGGCCGCAGGCGACGGCCGGGATCTGGCTCTGCTGGAGGGCGCCGAAGACCGGGTCGCCGCCGTGGGTGGAGACCAGCAGTACTCCGTCGACATGTCGGCTGTGGACATAGCGGAGCACGCGGTTCCGTTCGTCTTCGCTGGCCGCCACCATCAGGATGAGGCTGAGCCCGTGGTCGGCGAGTGCCTGCGTACATGCCGGCAGGAGGACGCTGAAGTTGGGATCGGTGAACAGCCGTTCCTGCGGTTCGGAGAGGACGAACGCGACCGCGTTCGCCCGTTTCGTCACGAGACTTCGGGCGTTCGCGTTGACCAGGTAACCGGAGTCGCGGACCGCCCGCTCGACCGCGGCGAGTGCGCCTTTGCTCACGTGACGTCCGCCGTTGAGTACCCGCGACACCGTGCCTCTGGACACCCCCGCTAGCGTCGCCACGTCGTCGATGGTCGGGTCGCGGCGGGCGGCGGCACGGGACGTGGGGTGTGGCTCAGGTGGGTGGACACCCGACTTCGATGCTGGCTGTCTCTTCACGTTGCCGTCCTGTTGCCCATTGGGAGCGGTCACAGGGTCGCGGGTTCGGCCGCCTCGCTGTCAATCTTCCCTCCCTGCGTAGGTGCCGATGACCACTTTGGCCGTGCCGGCAGGAACGACCGTCCGCGAAGGTCGGGCGGGATTAGTGTGACCGGTCACAGAGTCCTGGTCCAGGACGAGGAGGGTGGCGCCATGCCCGCGTTGTTTCCACGACGGCTCCTGCTGGCCTCGGCGGCCGTCCCACCTGTGGTCGGAGCGATCGGCGTACCCGCGGCGTACGCCGGGAAACGACTCGCCGCACTGAGCGTGCGTGGTGCGGACATCGGATTCACCCTGCAGGAGGAGGCGATCGGCAACGAGCTTCGTGACCCGCAGGGGCGGGTGCGTCCGATCGAGAAGATCCTCGAGGGCGAGGGCGCGACCCATGTCCGGCTCCGCGTGTGGACGAATCCGCCAGCGGGCTACAGCACCCTCGAATCCGCTTTGGAACTCGGCCGGCGAGCTCAACAGGCCGGGCTCGAGATCCTGCTCAACCTGCACTACTCCGACTTCTGGGCAGACCCGGGGAAGCAGCCGACGCCGGCGGAATGGCAGGGGCAGGACCTGCCCACCCTGGCCGACACGGTGCGCCGCTACACCAGGGACGCGGTCGCCGCGTTCGCCGCGCAGGGGACTCCTGTCGACATGGTGCAGATCGGCAACGAGATCACCTCCGGCATGCTCCACCCCATCGG
>JBOHED010000086.1:0-4225 GCA_050700915.1 Actinopolymorphaceae bacterium
CGTCCGGCCAGGCCGCGATGTCCTCGTCCGGCGGGACCTGCAGGTAGAGCCGGGACAGTTCGGGCGTACGCATGCTGACAAGGGCGAAGCCGCGCTCGGAGTGGCAGTAGACCAGCTCGCTCGTCGCCGGGGGCGCGGCGGCGAGGACCCCCAACCAGGCAAAGGGATAGGTGCGGTCGTACGTCGTGAGGACGCCCTCGGGCACGGCCGCCCGGCTCACGCCGTGGAAGCCGTCACAGCCAGCGACGACGTCACAGCGCAGTTCGACGTCGCGACCCTCGTGCCGGAAGGCGATGACGGGCTCGTCGACGTCGAGGCCCTCCAGGCGTACGTCGGAGACGTCGAACAGGATCGGCTCCCGCGCGGTCAGGCGCGCCGCCACGAGGTCCTTCACCACCTCCTGCTGGCCGTAGACGGTGATGGCCCGCCCGGTCAGCTCGGTCAACGGCAGCCGGTGCCGCTCCCCCGCGAACTGCAGGTTGATCGCCTCGTGCACCATCCCCTCGCGCTGCAGGCGGTCGCCGACACCGGTCTCGACCAGCAGGTCGACGGCACCCTGTTCGAGGACGCCAGCGCGGAGCCGGCGCTCGATGTAGTCGCGGCTCCTGATCTCCAGGACGACCGAGGAGATGCCGCGCAGGTGGAGCAGGTGGGCGAGCATCAGACCCGCCGGACCCGCACCGACGATCCCGACCTGCGTCCGCAACGGTTGCTCCTCTACTTCTTCGTAGGAAGGGACCCCTCATCCAGGCCGGTTCCGCCGGAAGGCGCCCCTCATCCACCAGAGTTCCGTGGCAGGGGACCCCTCAACCAATAGGTTCGCGTGAGGGGCGCCTTCATCCAATCAGCGTTCGAGTGAGGGGCACCCTCATCCAATCGACCTTCGCGAGCGTTGGCTGAAGGTTCAGAAGGGGTACGGCGTGATGTCCCCCTGCATGGTGAGCCACTGGGTCTCGGTAAACGCCTCGATGTTCGCCGCCGCACCACCGAACCGCGCCCCCGTCCCGGACGCCGCCACCCCGCCGAACGGCGCGACCGCCTCGTCGCTGACCGTCTGGTCGTTGATATGGACGATGCCGCTGGGGATGCGTTCGGCGAGGGCGAGCGCCTTCATGACGTCGCGGCTGAGAATGCCGAGGGAGAGGCCGTACTCCGTGTCGGCGGCCATCGCGGCCGCTTCGTCGAGGTCGCCGAACGCCGTCACCGGGGCAACCGGGCCGAACACCTCCTGCGCCCAGGCGGGAGTCTCCCGCGTGACGTGGGAGAGGACCGTCGGACGGTAGAAGAGTCCGTCGTAGGTACCGCCTGCCGCGAGGGTCGCTCCCGCGCCGATGCTGGACGTCACCAGCGAATGGATCTTGTTGCGCTGCCCGGTGTCGATGACGGGCCCGAGGGCCACCTGGTCGACCGCCGGGTTGCCGACCGGAAGGTGGTTCGCCTTCTGGGCAAGGCGTTCGGTATAGGCGGCGGCGATGCGTTCGTGCACCAGGTGTCGCCCGGTGGTCATGCAGATCTGGCCCTGGTGCAGGAACGACCCGAACGCACCGGCAGAGACCGCGAGGTCGAGGTCCGCGTCGTCCAGGACGATGAGCGCGGAGTTTCCGCCGAGTTCGAGATGGACCCGCTTGAGATGCTTGCCGGCCACCTCGGCGATCTTGCGTCCGACCGCCGTCGAGCCGGTGAAGCTGACGACCCGCACCCGCGGATCGGTGAGGAGTGCCTGGCCGGCGTCGCCGCCGCCGGGGAGGACGTGGAGAACCCCCTCGGGGAGTCCAGCCTCCTGGAACACCCGCGCGATCGTCACACCACCCGACACGGCGGTCCGGGGATCCGGCTTGAGGACGACGGTGTTGCCGAGAGCAAGTGCTGGCGCGACCGACCGGATACCCAGGATCAGCGGGGCGTTGAACGGTGCGATCACGCCGACGACCCCTGCCGGCTTCCGGCGCACCAGGCTGAGCCGCTCCGCCTCGGACGGGATGATCTCGCCGAGTGCCCGGGACGGCAGCGTCGACGCTTCGTACGACTCCTGCGTGGCGATGTGGGTCTCCAGCTCCGCCTTGGGCGGGATAGAGCCGGTCTCCCGGATGATCCAGCCCTGGATCTCCTCCTTGTGCCGATCCCACAGGTCGCCGGCTCGGCGGAGTACGGCGGCCCGCTCCTGGAAACCCGTCGCCGCCCAGGCCCGCTGCGCCTCGGCCGCCCGGGCGCACGCGGTGGCGACGTCGCCGGGGTTCGCGCGGCCCACCTGGCCCAACTCTTCCCCGGTGGCCGGCTCCACGACCGACGTCGCGCCACCCTCCGCGGTCACCCAACCCGCGCTGAAGATCCGTCCGGACCACGTGGTGTCATCGAGGAGTGTCATGTCGGCTCCCTCAGGTCTCGAAAGGCGGTCAGGTCTCGAAGGTCGGTCAGGGATCGAAATGTTCCTCGGGTACGACGCGGATGTCGAGGAGCAGCGGTTCCGGCCGGGTGGCGAGAGTGGGCACCACCTCGTCGAGCACCTTCGTCATGGTGTCGTGGTCGTCGATTCGCCGCGCCGGGCAGCCCAGACCGCCAGCGAGGGTATGGATGTCAACGCCGCCGAAACCCGGCCACGGCGGCCTGCCGCCCTGCCGCTCCGCCAGCCGATCCATGATCGCGTAGCCGCCGTTGGACAGAATGACGAAGAGCACACCGCATCCGTATTTCGCGGCACTCCACAGGGCCTGGATGCCGTACATCGCCGAGCCGTCACCGACCACCGCCACGACCGGGCGGGTCGGATCGCCCATCCGGAGGCCGGTCGCCGCGGGCAGCGCGAACCCGAGTCCACCCATCGCCGCACTGACGAAGCCGCGTGGGGCACGGGCGGGGAGGAGCCGGTGCAGGTCGGGACGGGTCGACGGCGTCTCCTCGACGAGGACGACATCGGAGGGAAGGCGCTGGGCGAGCGCGGCGAACACGTGGGCGGCATGAAGGAGCGGTTGGCCCACGCGCTCGCCGGGGTGTGCGTCACCTGGGAGGGCCGGCGGGACCGCTTCGGGGACCTCGCGTGAGGCGACCCCTGCACCCATAGGTTCGCGAGTTGGGACCCCTGCACCCATAGGTTCGCGAGTTGGGACCCCTGCACCCATAGGTTCGCGAGAGGGGACCCCTGCACCAGTCCCGCGCGGCGCGACGAGGGCGGCGAGGTGGGCACAGGTGAGGGCCGGATCGGCGACGACGCCCAGGTCCGCGGCACTGTGGTGGACCTCCGCCGCGTCGTCGCTCACCACGACGACAGTGACGCCGGCCGGTACGAGCGGCCCCGGCTCGTACGGATACTGCCGGAACGCGGGTGCACCGACGACGAGCACGACGTCGTACGCCTCGAGAACCCCGCGCAGCCTGCTCCGCCCGGCCGGCAGGTGTCCCGCGAACCGTGGATGGTCCTGCGGAAAGCCGGCCCGCGCGCCGAACGCCTCCTGCCACACCGGGCACCCGAGCCGTTCGACCAGGGCCATCAGCGCCTGCCACGTGGCCGGGTCGTCCGCCCCCGCGCCGACGACGACGGCCGGGTTCCGAGCCGCGTCGAGCCGCTTCGCCACCTCCGCGGTGGTCGCAGCGTCCGCGGCGGGAGCACGGCGTACGACAAGTGGCGCGGCCAGCCCCAGGCCGCCGGCGGGGTCGAACTCGGCGGACCAGTCGTCCATGGGGACCACGACAAGCGCCGGCCCGCGCGCGGTCGCCGCCTCGTGCCAGGCCCGCCGGATCGCCGACGGCACGTCCTGCGGAAGCACCGGCTGGTCGGTCCAGACCGGGTACTCCCCCGCCAGCGCGTCGAGCCGCCGTCCGGCAAGGAACGGCTGCAGCGCCAGGTGCCGACGGTCCTGCTGCCCGACCAGCACCACGAGCGGCGCACGGTTGACCCGCGCGGTCGCCAGCGCGCCGACGGCGTTTCCCAGCCCCGCGGTCGTGTGCAGGATCGCCAACGCCGGCAGGCCGGTCGCGATCGCGTGTCCGGTGGCCATCCCGACCACCGAACCCTCGTGCAACGCGAGGACGAAGCGGAGGTCGTCCGGCATTCCCGCGAGAAGCGGCACCTCCGTCGAACCAGGGTTGGCGAAAAGCGTCCGCAGGCCGCACTCGCGCAGGACGTCGTAGGTCGCGTCGCGGACCGTCGTCACGGTGCGCCCCGCTCAACCGGCTCAGCCGTCTCGGAGCCCTCAGCCGTCTCGGAGCCCTCAGCCACCGCGGAATCCGC
>JBOHED010000087.1:0-9944 GCA_050700915.1 Actinopolymorphaceae bacterium
GTGCACACGTGAGTGAACTCTCACCGCCCAGTCGTCCGGAGGATGGTCGATGACGGATCCGACTCGCGCGACGCAGGACATCGTGAACCGCCTGCGCGAAGAACTGGCGCGCCTCGAGCAGCCTGCCCCGCCGGATCAGCTGGACGCCGACGCACGCGTCGACGACGAAACAGGCGCCGATTCGCGAGGCGGCGGGGGAACGCCGACCGGCACGGGCGAGGCACTCGACGGGAAGGTGCGGATCACGGTGTCGGCCGGCCACGTCAGCGAGGTCGTCCTGGAACCTCGTGTCCTGCGTACGCCGAGCGAGGAGTTGGCCGCGGCGATCCGCGACGCGACCAACGCGGCCATCGATGCCCAGAACTCACAGGGGACTGCCGCTCTCCCCGGTGTGCCGCCGATGGCCGACCTGGCCGCGACCCTCGACGAGGTCTCGGCGGAGTCGCTGCGGGCGATGGAGGAGTCCAGCCTGGGGATCCGGGACGCGATCGCCGCCGTCGAGCGGATTTCCGAACTCCACCGCCGCCGACCGCAGTAGTTCCGACCGGCTTGTTGGAGGTCCGTCGGTGTAGAAGGCGACGTTCCTCCAACAAGTCCCGTCAGGACGATCCATCCGCCGCCTTCGCGAGCAGCGGGAGCGACCGGGCCGGCACCTGGGTCGCCAGCGCGATCACCGTGGACGTACGCACGACACCACCGCCGGCGAGCACCTCGTCGATGACCCGCTGCAGGTCGGCGTTCGACCGCGCGACCAGCCGGACCATCATGTCCGCGTCCCCGGTGATCGTGTGCGCTTCCAACACCTCCGGGATCTTCCGCAGGTGCCCGGCGACCACGGAGTGACCGACGCCTTGTTGGAGTTCCAGGGTCGCGAACGCGGTCACGTCGAAGCCGAGCGCCGCGGCGTCGATATCCGGACCCCACCCACGCACGACACCGCTGCGGCCGAGCCGGTCGAGGCGGGCCTGCACCGTCCCCCGCGCCACGCCGAGTCGCCGGGACGCCTCGAGGACACCGACCCTGGGTTCCCTGGCGAACAAGGTCGCGATCTCGGCGTCGAGTCGGTCGACCGGTCCGGGCATGACGGGCCTCCGGAAGCTGCTGTCCGGCCTGCGTCGAGCGACGTTGACCGGGGAATGGGCAACCTGGACAGTGTGTCCGCTCATTCTGCCGTACGCATGAACAATATGACCAGCAATCCGGCCTACAGTTGCGCAACTTGCCGGCTAGCGGTCAGGCTCGCGTCAGGACGAGGTCAGCGAGGGACAGGAGTCCGCCATGTCCGACAGGGACCGCCGAAACGCCCAGATCGTCGGCGAAGCCGTCATTCCCGAGCAGGTGGAGCGCGAGCGTGCCGGCACCGTCGAGCTGACCCCACGTGAGCGTTCGGCGGACCTCCGCCTCGACCAGCTCCGCCAGCTCGTCGGCCTGGTCGACTACGACGCCTCGCACGATCCTTTCCCGGTCACCGGGATGGACGCCGTGGTGTTCTGCGTCGGCAACGCGACCCAGACCGCGGCCTTCTACCAGCTCGCGTTCGGCATGGACCTGGTGGCCTACGCGGGACCGGAGACCGGGTACACCGACCCGGTGACCGGCCGACCGGACCGCCGGTCGTACGTCTGCGAGTCCGGATCGGCGCGGTTCGTCTTCGAAGGCGGCGTCACGCCGGACAGCGCCCTGCTCGACCACCACCGCAGGCACGGCGACGGTGTCGTCGACCTGGCGCTGGAGGTGCCCGACGTCGACAGGTGCGTCGCCCACGCCCGAGCCCACGGGGCGACGATCCTGCAGGAGCCGTACGACGACTCGGACGACCACGGGACGGTCCGCCGCGCCGCGATCGCCACCTACGGCGAAACCCGGCACAGCCTCATCGACCGCTCCCGCTACACCGGTCCCTATCTTCCCGGCTACGTCGAACGCCGGACGACCGTCACCCGCCCGCCCGGACATCCCAAGCGCCTCTTCCAGGCGGTCGACCACTGTGTCGGCAACGTCGAGCTCGGCCGGATGGACTACTGGGTCGACTTCTACCACCGGGTGATGGGGTTCGTGAACATGGCGGAGTTCGTCGGCGACGACATCGCCACCGAATATTCCGCGCTCATGAGCAAAGTCGTCGCCAACGGAAACCACCGGGTGAAGTTTCCGCTCAACGAGCCGGCCGTCGCGCGAAAGAAGAGCCAGATCGACGAGTACCTCGAGTTCTACTCCGGCCCGGGCTGTCAACACATCGCCCTGGCGACCGGCGACATTCTGCAGGCCGTCGACATCCTTCGGGCGAACGGCGTGGAGTTTCTCCCGACTCCGCCGTCGTACTACGAAGACAAGGAGTTGCGCGCCCGTATCGGTGCCGTACGCGTGCCGATCGAGGAGTTGGCGAAGCGTGGCATTCTTGTCGACCGCGACGAGGACGGCTATCTCCTGCAGATCTTCACGACACCGGTAGGCGACCGGCCGACGGTCTTCTACGAACTGATCGAACGGCACGGCTCCCTGGGTTTCGGGAAAGGGAACTTCAAGGCGCTCTTCGAAGCCATCGAACGCGAACAGGCCCGCCGCGGAAACCTCTGAACGCACACCTTTCGGTAGCACGCTTGAACCTCCGCCCCGGTGGGCACGTGCTCCTCGTGAAAGATCCCGGATGGTCCGGGTTTCGCGCGAGGAGGAAAATGATGCGCGCATGGTGGCTGCGGACGATGGTGTGTGTCGCCGGCATAGGTGCTGTCCTTGTCGCCGGGGTGGTGCCAGCCCAGGCGGCGACGGCGGCGGGAGACGTGGACGCGCGGTCCCATGGGGGAACCGTGCTGGGTGCCGTTCTGACCGGTGCGGCGGAGGTGCCAGGTCCGGGCGACGACGATGGTCGAGGGCTCTTCGTCGGCAAGGTCAAGGGTGACCTGCTCTGCTACGTGCTCGTGGCCCGAAGGATCGAGGAGCCGATGGCCGCGCACATCCACGCGGCTCCGCGCGGCGAGGCCGGGGGGATCGTCGTCGGGCTCATCGCCCCCGTCGGCGGTTTCTCCGCCGACTGCGTCCGCGCCGTTCCCGATGACCAGGACTCGACGGCCACGTTGTCGGAGAGCGAACTTGCGGCCATCCGCGCCGACCGGTCCGGCTTCTATGTCAACGTCCACACCGCGAGCTTCCCGGCGGGCGCGATCCGCGGGCAGCTGTTCTGACGTCTTCACCGACTCGATCGCGTTGTAGTGTGCGAAGGGCCCTTGCCAGCATCCCCGGGGTCCCCGCGGAATCGTGGAGCTTGCGGAGCGATTTCGTGGGGTGGGGTACTCCAAGGGCCCTTGCCATGCCTACCCCAGGTGGAGACGACGACGCCACGGCCGGTCAGGACAAGGCCGACGACCGGCAGATGAGGTGATGAGGTGCGCGCAGTCCATGTCCGGCAGCACGGCGGACCCGATGTCCTGGTGCTCGCCGACCTTCCGTCGCCCGAGCCCGGTCCCGGCGAGGTCGTGGTCGACGTCGCTGCGGCAGGCGTCAACTACATCGACACCTACCACCGGAGCGGGCAGTACCACATCCAGCCGCCGTTCGTCCTGGGAAACGAGGGCGCCGGAACCGTCCGCTCTGTCGGCGAAGGCGTCACCGGAGCCAACGTGGGCGACCGGGTCGCCTGGAACGGTGTCCTCGGGTCCTACGCCGAACAGGCCGTCGTACCCGCAACCAAGCTCGTCCCCCTCCCGTACGGCGTCTCCGAGGAACTCGCCGCCGCCTCGCTGCTCCAGGGCTCGACCGCGCACTATCTGGTGAAGTCGACGTACGAAATCAAACCCGGCGACTGGGCACTCGTCCACGCCGCGGCCGGAGGTGTCGGCCTGCTCCTGACCCAGATGGTGAAGCTCCTGGGTGGCCGGGTCCTCGGCACCGTGTCGACGCCGGAGAAGGCCGAGTTGGCCCGCCAGGCCGGTGCCGACGAGGTGGCGAGCTACGACGAGTTCGTGACCCGTGCGCGCGAGCTGACCGACGGCGAGGGCTTCCCGGTCGTCTACGACGGCGTGGGCCGCAGCACGTTCGACGGGAGTCTCGACGCGCTCCGGCCGCGGGGGATGATGGTGCTCTACGGCGCGTCGAGCGGGCAGGTCCCGCCGCTGGACCTGCAGGTGCTCAACACCAAGGGTTCCCTCTACGTCACGCGCCCGACACTCGCCCATTACACCCGCGACCGCGACGAGTTGCTCGACCGCGTGGGCGAGCTGTTCGGCTGGATGGGCGCCGGACACGTCTCCGTCCGCATCGGCGGCCGATACCCCCTCACCCACGCGCGGCGTGCGCACGAGGACCTGCACAGTCGGCGTACGACGGGCAAGCTCGTCCTCGTGCCCTGAACCCGGCAGCTCCGGTCAGGCCGCCCACCCGTCGTACGGTGGGTCCATGTCTGAACGACGTGAGGTCATGAGTCACCACAGCACCGACCCCCCGTTCACCGACCTGGTTGCCGACCTGACCGCCGAACTTCCCCCTGACGTGCTGGTCACCGACCACGACCGGCTCGGGTCGTACCAGCGCGACATGGCGTCGTTCTGCCCCGCGGGAAAGCCGGTGGCCGCCGTCCTCGCCAGAGAGGTCGGCCAGGTGCAGCGGGTCATGGTGCTGGCATCCCGGCACGGGGTCCCGGTCGTACCCCAGGGTGGTCGTACCGGTCTGTCCGGCGGCGCCAACGCCATCGACGGCTGTCTCATCCTGTCCCTCGAACGCATGGACCGGATCGTCGAGATCGACCCGGCCAACCGGATCGCCGTGGTCCAGCCGGGCGTGAAGAACGCTCATCTGTCCCGCGCGGTCGTCGAACACGGACTGTTCTACCCGCCGGACCCGTCGAGCTGGGAGATCTCGACGATCGGGGGCAACCTCGCGACCAACGCCGGTGGCCTGTGCTGTGTGAAGTACGGCGTGACGAGCGACTTCGTGCGTTCACTCGAGGTCGTGCTGGCGAGCGGCGAGATCCTGCGGACCGGCCGGCGTACGGCGAAGGGGGTGGCCGGCTACGACCTGACCCGGCTGTTCGTCGGTTCGGAGGGGACCCTCGGCGTCATCACCGAGGCGACGCTCGCCCTGCGGCCGGCGAGCCAGGAGCCGCGCACGGTCGCGGCGTTGTTCCCCACCGTGGCGGCCGCCGGCGACGCGGTGGCGCGGGTGGTGGCGTCGGGCCAGGTGCCGAGCCTGCTGGAGTTCATGGACCAGGCGTCCCTGCGCGCGGCGAACGCCTACCGGCCCATGGGCCTGCCCGAGCATGCCGCGGCGATGCTGATTGCCCAGTCCGACGCCGTAGGCGAGCAGGCCGCGGCCGACATCGCGGCAACTGCCGCGGTGTTCGCCGACGCCGGTGGCTTCGACGTGGTGGAGGCCGACGACGCGGCCGAGGGCGAACTGCTGCTGGCTGCCCGGAGGGAGATGCACTTCGCGCTGGAACGCCTGGCCACCGGGCGCCTCATCGACGACGTGTGCGTACCCGTCAGCCGGCTGGCGGATTTCGTCCAGCAGGTGGAGACGGTCGCTGCCCACGTCGATCTCACGATCGCGGTGGTGGGCCATGCGGGGGACGGCAACGTCCACCCCAACGTCGTCTTCGATGCCGATGACGAGGACCAGGCGCGCCGCGCCCGGCAGGCTTTCGACGAGATCATGCGGCTCGGCCTCGCGATGGGCGGAACGGTGACGGGGGAGCACGGCGTCGGGATGCTGAAGCGCGACTGGCTCGCCCAGGAGCTGGGGCCGGTGTCGCTGCGCGTCCATCACGACCTGAAGCGGCTCTTCGACCCGGAGGGCATCCTCAACCCCGGTAAGGTCCTTGCCTGAGACAGGCTTGCTGACGGGGCCGACCAGGAACGCAAGGGCGTGCGTTCAATTGTTGATATCAATGCTGGCCCGAAACGGCCATTGAATACTGACGGCAATTGAACGAGTTCATCACGTAACTGGCGTTGGTGGGAATGCGGGACATGCCTCTGTATCTCGAACGCAACGAAAGGATTTCGTTGCTGGGTAGTTCTGGTTTCCCAAACTCGTTCCCCGTAGCCTGCTGGGCATCCAGCACCCGATGACAGCGCGTGAGGGTTTCTCGCCACGTGAAGGCCAGAGGTTTCCGAAGGACCAGTCCTCCCGAAGGGCTGGTGCTCCCGAAGGACTAGCCCCTCCGAAGGGCTAGCCCCTCCGAACGGCTAGCCCCTCCGAAAGGAAGTGCAAACGATGTCTGAGTTCGGCATGGCGCGGCAGTCGCGCCGGCAGTTCCTGCTGAACGCAGCGCTGGCCAGCGCTGCGGCGGGGATTGGGGGCAGTGCGCTGACGGCCTGCGGCCAGGGCGGTGCCGGCGGCGGCAACTCGACTGGTCGGTCGGGTGAGGAAGGCGAGATCCTCTTCATCGCGGGCTTCCAGTGGGGGCCACAGAGCCATTTCAACCCGTTGGGGCAGGCGACCGCGTGGCCGTGCGGACAGAACAACATGCAGCTCGTCTACGAGACGCTTGTTCGCTTCAACCTGCTCACCGGCAGCCTGGAGCCGGGCCTGGGCACGGAGCTCCAGGAGCCCGACGAGAACACCTTCGTCGTCCCACTGCAAGAAGGTACGAAGTGGCAGGACGGCAAGCCCCTCACCGCCGATGACGTCGTTTACACCTTCGAGTTGGCCAAGCGCCACACGGAGCTGTCCTATGCGTCGTTCTGGGACTACGTCGATGCGGTCGAGGCGACCGATCCCGCCACCGTGACGGTCAGTCTCAACCAGAAGACCTACAACCCGGCCCTGGTCAAGAACAACCTCGCGACGACCTACATCATCCCCAAGCATGTGTGGGAGCCTCTGGAAGACCAGGGCAAGCCGATGGGTGAGCACGAGAACCTCGAGCCGGTGGGATCCGGCCCGTACAAGCTCGGCACGTACAACCAGCAGCGGACCGCCCTGGATCGTTTCGACGATTACTGGGGCAAGCAGGTCTTCGGCGGCCTGCCCAAGCCGAAGCAGATCATTCACCCGATCTTCAAGGGCAACCAGGACGGCGACATCTCGTTCGAGCGTGGTGGCGTCGACGTGATGCAGCAGTTCACGCCGCGCATCTGGAAGATGTGGGAAGAAAAGGACCTCAAGGTCTCCACGTGGTTCAAGAAAGAGCCCTACCACGTGCCTGGCGGTATTCCGATGCTGGTCACCAACACGACGAAGAAGGGGCTGGACAATCCGCAGGTGCGGCGGGCCCTCGCCTTCGCGATCAATTACGAAGACATTGCCGACAAGGCGATGTCGCGGTATTCCGAACCGGCGAATTCCAGCGTCATTCTTCCGGTCGGCGCCGAGGAGAAGTTCTTCAACGCCGACAATGTTGCGGCCAACGGCTGGACGTACGACCCCGAACAGACCAGGAAGATTCTCGAGGACGACCTGGGTGCCGAGAAGGGATCGGACGGCATCTACGTCCTGGCCGACGGCACCCGGCTCGGTCCGTGGACCGCGCAGTGCCCGACAGGTTGGAGTGACTGGCAGCAGGCGCTGCGGATCGTCGCGGCCAACGCCAAGGAAGCCGGCATCGAGATCCGGACGAAGTTCCCGCAGGCTCCGGCCGTCACGACGGCGGTCCAGGCCGGTGACTTCGACCTCGCCCTGTGGGGCGTCGCCGCCACCAGTGCAGGTACGCCATGGCAGCGCTTCCGCGACGTCCTCGACGACCGCGGTGTCGCCAAGCTCGGCCAGCCGGCGTTCTGGAACTACGGCCGGTTCTCCGACCCCGCCGTGGCGAAGCTGCTCGACCAGGCTGCGGCAGCAGACGAGTCCGAGGTCGGCGACATCTACACCGAGCTCGACACGTTGTACATGAAGAACGCACCGATGATCCCGCTGATGTACCGCCCGTTGGAGTTCTTCGAGTTCAACGAGGTCAACTGGACCAACTTCCCGAGTGAGGACAACGACTACGCGCCGCCGATGTTCCAGGGCGCCGGGGTGTCGTGGCTCTACAAGATCAAGCGGCTGTCCGAGGCGTGAGCCGGCGCCGGACGTCCCGCCCATGACACCCGACCGCGGACGTGAGGGAGCGTAATGCGGCTGCGGAACTACCTGGTAGGCAAGACGCTCTGGTACGTCGGCGCGCTCCTCGTGGCGATCGTGCTGAATTTCCTACTGCCTCGCCTGGTGCCCGGCAACCCCGTCGACGCGATCGTCGCGCAGCTCGGGCGGTCGGGCACCCAGGCCGAGGCGCTGAAGCGGATCCACGAGCACTACGTCAACGAGTTCGGCCTCAACGATCCGATGTGGCAGCAGTTCATCACCTATGTGGTCAACCTGCTGCACTTCGACATGGGCACGTCGTTCGCGCTGTATCCGGCGAAGGTCGAGGGCCTGATCCTCGAGGCGTTGCCGTGGAGCATCGGGCTCCAGCTGCCGGCCATTCTGATCGGCTGGCTGGTGGGCAACGCACTTGGCGCGATCGCCGCGTTCAAGGGCGGCTGGTTCGACCGCGGCGCCTTCCTCGGCTCGTTGTTCCTGTCGAGCATGCCGTACTACTGCCTGGCGATCCTGCTGCTCTACGGGTTCGCCGTCGCGCTTCCGATGCTGCCGCCCGGTGGCGGATACGAGCCCATCCATACGCCGGCGTTGACGTTCCCCTTCATCATCGACGTCCTACGACATTACTGGTTGCCGTTCTTCTCGCTCGTCATCATCTTTGTCGGCGGGCAGGCGGTCGGCATGCGGTCGATGGCGATCTACGAGCTGAACTCCGACTACGTCAACTACGGTCGCGGGTTGGGACTGCCCGACAAGCGGATCGTCCGGTACATCTTTCGCAACGCCATGCTGCCGCAGGTGACTGGGTTGGCATTGTCGATCGGCACGCTGGTGGGTGGATCTCTGATCACCGAGATCGTCTTCTCCTATCCCGGGATCGGATATCTGTTGTTCAGCGCGATCGGACAGAACGACTATCCGGTAATCCAGGCGATCACCCTGATCGTGGTGATCGCGGTCCTGATCGCGAACTTCCTCGTCGAGGTCGCCTACGGCTTCGTCGATCCACGGATCCGGGCGGCACAGGCAGGTGAGCGCTGATGCGGATGGTGCGGTTCACACCGCGGTTCTGGATCTCGGGGCTGTTCTTTCTCCTGGTCGTGGCGTTCGGGCTGCTCGGCCCGGTCTTCTTCGGCGGGAAGATCGGGGTGAGTCTCGGAGGTCAGTACGAACCACCGTCGGCTGACGCCTGGCTCGGCCTCGACGACCTCGGGCACGACATCTTCACCAGCCTGATGTTCGGCACCCGCACGTCACTCATCATCGGCCTCGTGTCCGGCGTGGTCGCGACGTTCATCGGCGTCGCTATTGGCCTCTTTGCCGGCTATCACGGCGGCGTCCTCGAAGAGGCGCTGATGGGCGTCACGAATGTCGCGCTCGCGATCCCTTCCATCGTGGTCCTGATCCTGCTGTCGGTCGCACTGGACTTCCGCTCGATCTTCGCCATGGCCATCGTCATCGCCATCACCAGCTGGCCGTGGACCGCGCGTGCGGTGCGCGCCCAGGCGAGCAGCGTCAGGACCCGCGAGCATCTCGACGTCGCCCGGTTGTCCGGCGCCGGCACCTGGAACATCCTGATGTGGGACGTGCTGCCGTACCTCATGTCCTATATCTGCATGGCTTTCGTCCTCCAGGTGTCGAGCGCGATCCTCGCCGAGGCAGGGCTCTCTCTCCTGGGACTTGGCCCGAGCGATGGCGTGTCGCTCGGCATCATGCTCAACTGGGCGCTGGTCGGTGAGTCGTTGCGTACCGGTGCGTGGTGGGCGTTCGTACCACCCACGCTGCTGCTCACCCTGGTGGCCTTCTCCCTGCTGATGTTGCAGTCGAGCCTGGACGAGGTCTTCAACCCGCGGCTGCGACGGGGCCAGAGCCTGCGCCGGGCCGGCGGCGGTGCGGGTGCGGCGCTGGCCCAGGTGGGCGTCGTGAACGAG
>JBOHED010000088.1:0-7221 GCA_050700915.1 Actinopolymorphaceae bacterium
GCGTGGTCGCGGGTGCAGAGCAGCGCCGCCGACTGGTCCATGATCCCGCACGGCACGCCGACGAAGGCGTTCTCGGCCCGCTGGGCGATCCGGGCGAGTGCCGGCCGGGGGATGTCGAGGCCGTGGAGGTCGACCGCCGCAAGCGCGGTCACGCACTCCAGGGCCGCCGACGACGACAGCCCGGCTCCGAGCGGGACGTCACCGTCGACCAGGATGTCCATGCCCGCAACGTCATTGCCCGCGTCACGCAGCGACCAGACGGCGCCGGCGACGTAGGCCGCCCAGCCCTCGACCTTGCCGGGTGCCAACCCGTCGATGGGTGTCTCGACGCGACCTGCAGCCTGCAGCGAAGCCATCCGGAGCAGGCCGTCGGCACGTGTCGCGGCCGTCGCCACGACGCCCTGCGGCAGTGCCAGCGGCAGGACGAACCCGTCGTTGTAGTCGGTGTGCTCGCCGATCAGGTTGACCCGTCCCGGCGCCATCCAGGCACCGTCAGGCGCATGTCCGAACGCCTCCTCGAACCTCTCGCGCAGGTTCACTGTGCACTCCCTCCCGCCGCGGCGCTTTCGCCAGCTGGCAGACCTCGCCGGAAGGCCCAGGCGTCGGACACCATCGTGTCAAGGTCGCGTTGCGGAGACCACCCGAGCTCGCTCTGTGCCCGGGCGTTCGACGCCACCAGGGTCGGCGGATCGCCTGGCCGGCGTGGGCTTTCGACGACCTGGACCGGCCGACCGGTGACCCGGCGTACGGCGTCAAGGACCTCTTGCACCGTCGAACCCGTACCCGTTCCCAGGTTGCACACCAGGTGCCGCCCCGGCGTCGCGGCGTCGAGCGCCCGCAGGTGCGCGTCGGCGAGGTCGACCACATGGAGGTAGTCGCGCACGGCGGTCCCGTCGTGGGTCGGGTAGTCCGTGCCGAACAGCTTCGCGTGCTCGACGTCCCCGGCCGCGACGGCCAGCAGGTTGGGGATCAGGTGCGTCTCCGGGTCATGACGTTCGCCGTGTCGTGCGTAAGCCCCGGCGACATTGAAGTAACGCAGGCTCACCGCGGCCAGGTCGTAGGCCCGCGCCTCGCCTTCGAGCATCCGGTCGACGGCCAACTTCGAAGCACCGTAGGGATTCGTCGGCACCGGTGGGGTGTCCTCGGTGATCGGCATCGTCGACGGTTCGCCATAGGTGGCGGCGGTGGAGGAGAAGACGATCCGGCCCACACCATGCGCACGCATCGCGTCGAGCAACGCCAGCGAACCGCCGACATTGTTGTGCCAGTAGCGATCCGGGCGTTGGACGGACTCCGCGACGAGGGACTTGGCAGCGAAGTGCAGCACACCGTCGTACGACGGGTCGAGCACCTCTCCGGCGCTGTCAACCCCGCCTTGCACGAAGGTGGCACCGGCCGGCACGGCGTCGCGATGGCCGGTCGAGCAGTCGTCGAGCACGGTCACCTCGTGGCCGGCTTCGAGAAGCAACGCGGTGACGATCCCGCCGATGTATCCCGCGCCGCCGGTGACGAGCAACTTCACAGCAACTCCCGTAGCCGCGTGGCGATGTCTTCCGGACGTACGTCGTTGATCCAGACACCCATCGCCGACTCCGAACCGGCGAGGTACTTGAGCTTGTTCGGTGCGCGGCGGATCGAGAACACCTGCAGGTGAAGGGACATGAGGTCCCGGCCCACCCGGGTAGGCGCCTGGTGCCACGCCGCGATGTAGGGCAGGGGAACACCGACAGTGCTTTCCCGGGGGCGACCCCGGGCCCCGAAGTAGCCGTCCAACGCGCGCAGCAGCCGCAGGTAGAGCGGCCCGAAGTCGTCCCGCTCGGCGTCGGTCAGGGCTGGCAGGTCGGGCACTCGGCGACGGGGATACAGGTGGACCTCCACCGGCCAGCGAGCCGCCGCCGGGACGAATGCTGTCCAGTGGTCGGACTCCGCGACGACCCGCACCTGTGCGTCGCGCTCGGCGGCCAGCAGATCGTCGAAGAGATTGCCCGATGTCCTTGTGGCGTACGCCTCCGCCGACGCCAGCATCCGCCGGGTGCGCGGCGTGAGAAACGGGTACGCGTAGATCTGCCCGTGCGGGTGGTGCAGCGTGACGCCGATCTCCTCGCCCCGGTTCTCGAAGCAGAACACCTGCTCGACACCGGGCAGGGCGTTCAGTTCTGCGGTGCGGTCCGCCCAGGCCTCCATGACCGTGCGCACTCGCGTCGGCGTCAACGAACCGAACCCTGTGCCGTGCTCGCTGGTGAAGCAGACGACCTCGCACCGCCCCACGCCCGGGCGGCGCGCGAAGAGGTCCAGCACGCCGGAGTCCGGATCGGAGGCCGGGTCCGACTCCCCGCCCTGGTCACCGGCACCGTGCTGGAGGGCATCCTGCTCGACGACACTGGGCGCGCCGAACGACGGGAACCGGTTCTCGAACACCGCCACGTCGTAGTCAATGGCCGGGATCTCCGTCAGCCGTCCAGCACGCGACGGGCACAGCGGGCACTGGTCCGCGGGCGGTAGGAAGGTCCGACTCTGCCGGTGCGCGGCGACCGCGACCCACTCGTCGAGCACGGCGTCGTAGCGAAGCTCCGATCCGCCGGCGCGCTCCGGGAGGTCCCGCTGGTCGAGGGCCGACCGGTCGGCCCCGTCGGTCTCGTCGAAGTAGATCAGCTCGCGTCCGTCAGCCAGCCGGGTCGTCGTTCTCTTCATCCCTCCCGACACTCCCCTCTGCCCGAAATCTCCCCACCGGTCGGCTTCCGCCGTGGGCGCAGACGAAACCGTGCGACGAAACCGATCCGGTCCCACGTACGTCGGAGAAACCTTAGAAGCTCCCTGCGCACCCGTCCTTGCCGGGCCACTCCCAGAAGGGTTCGTCACCGTGCGCCATCCGGCGCCTCATACTCTTGGGCCATGGCGAAGACCAGCGCTCCCCGCTGCCATACCGGCCGTCTGCGCCCCTGAGCAGGCGGTGACCGACCCATGAACGGCGTCCTGGCCAACATCGGACTCGCGCTGATCTTCATCCTCATCGGTGGGGTGTTCGCCGCGGCCGAGATGGCGCTCGTGTCCCTTCGCGAGGGCCAGGTCAAGAACCTCACCCAGCGCGGCCGCCGTGGCGAGCGCATCGCGCAGCTGACCAGGGACCCGAACCTGTTCCTGTCCTCGGTCCAGATCGGTGTCACACTGTCCGGCTTCCTCGCCTCCGCGTTCGCGGGCGCGAACCTGTCGTCGGACCTGGCGCCGGTGCTCCGGGAACTCGGGGTGCCGAGGGGCGCTTCGGCGCCCGTGGCGCTGGTCCTGATCACCGTGGTCGTGTCGTACGTCTCGATCGTGCTCGGCGAGCTGGCCGCCAAGCGGCTGGCCCTGCAGAACGCCGAGACATTCTCGCTGGCGCTCGGGCCGTTCATCCACCGGGTGGCGCTCTTCTGCCGACCGATCATCTGGTTCCTGTCCAAGTCGACCAACGTCGTCGTACGCCTGCTGGGCGGCGATCCGAGCGTCGGCCGCGAGCAGATGTCCGACGAGGAACTGCGCGAGCTCGTCTCCGCCCACGAGACCCTCGGCGAGGAGGAGCGGGCGATCGTCGACGAGGTGTTCGCCGCCGGCAGCCGCCAACTGCGCGAGGTGATGCTGCCACGGACCGAGGTCGACTTCCTGGACGCCGACACGCCCGTCTACAAGACCGTCAAGCAGGTCAGCGACCGTCCCCACTCGCGCTACCCGGTCATGCGCGGCGACGCCGACGACGTGGTGGGGTTCGTGCACGTCCGGGACCTGCTCAACCCCGAGGTGGCCACCCGGTCGGTGCGGGTCGGTGACCTGGCGCGGGAGGTGCTGTTGCTCCCCGGTACCAAACGGGTCCTGACGGCCCTGTCCGAGATGCGCTCGACCAGCCACCACCTCGCGATCGTCCTCGACGAGTACGGCGGAACGGCCGGCATCGTCACCCTCGAGGACCTGGTGGAGGAGCTGATCGGCGACATCCGGGACGAGTACGACACGGTGGCCGAGGCCTCGTCACGCCGGCTGGTCTCCGGCGACGTCGAGGTCGAGGGCCGGCTGGGGCTGGACGACTTCACCGACGAGACCGGGATCAGCATTCCGGACGGGCCGTACGAGACGGTCGCGGGCTTCGTCATCGCCCGGCTGGGTCACCTTCCGGCGGTAGGGGAGCAGGTGGAGTTCGAGGGGCACCTGTTCACGGTGATCGAGCTGGACGGCCGGCGGCTCGCCCGCCTGCGGTTCAGCCCGCGTCACCCGGATGCCACGCCGGAGCCGGCGGCCTCCCCTGCGGCACCGCCTCCCGCGGAGTGATCACCGACGCCGGACTGGGCGCGGGGACTGGCGCGGGCCTCGCGGATCAGGGGCGTACGAAGCCCTGGCACAATCAGGAACATGTCGCGACCGCGCGTGTTCTCGGGCATCCAGCCCACCGCTGATTCGTTCCATCTCGGCAACTATCTCGGCGCCGTCCGGCAGTGGGTGGCGATGCAGGACACCTCGGACGCGCTCTACTGCGTGGTCGACCTGCACGCGATCACCATGGGGCACGACCCGGCCCTGCTGAAGGAACGCACCCTGCGTTCGGTCGCCCAGCTCATCGCCGCGGGTCTCGATCCGGAGCGGTGCACGCTCTTCGTCCAGAGCCAGGTCGCCGAGCACGCCCAGCTGGCCTGGGTCCTCGGCTGTCAGACCGGCTTCGGTGAGGCCAGCCGGATGACACAGTTCAAGGACAAGACGGCCCGGGGCGGCGCCGACAGCGCAACGGTGGGGCTGTTCACCTACCCGGTCCTGATGGCCGCCGACATCCTGCTCCACCGCACCAACGCCGTTCCCGTCGGTGAGGACCAGCGCCAGCATCTCGAGCTCACCCGCGACCTGGCGCAGCGGTTCAACTCCCGCTTCGGCGAGACCTTCGTCGTGCCCGAGGCGTACATCCTCGCCGAGACCGCGAAGATCTACGACCTGCAGGACCCCAGGGCCAAGATGAGCAAGTCGGTGTCGAGCCCGGGCGGCATCATCGACCTGCTCGACGATCCCAAGGTCTCGGCCAAGCGCATCCGCAGCGCGGTCACCGACTCCGGCCGCGACGTCCGCTTCGACGAGAACGAGAAGCCCGGCGTGTCCAACCTGCTCAGCATCCTCTCGGCTCTGACCGACCGGCCCGTCCCCGAGTGGGAGGAGGCGTACGCCGGTAAGGGTTATGGCGACCTCAAGCGGGACGTCGCCGATGCGGTGGTCGACTTCGTGACCCCCTTCCGTGACCGCACGCTCGCGCTCCTGGAGGACCGTGAGTCCCTCGACGGCATCCTCGCCCGCGGCGCCGACCGCGCCCGGGACACGGCGGTGGACACGCTGCGCACCGTGTACGAGCGCGTCGGATTCGTACCCTCGAAACGGTAGGTGGGCGCGCGTGCGCACGATCGGCGTCGCCATCGCGATCCCTGAGCCGTACGGCGGCGAGCTGCAGCGCTGGCGGTCCGCTCTCGGTGACCCGTTGGCCGAGGCGATTCCCTCCCACGTCACGCTCCTACCGCCGACGCGACTCGTCGACGAGGAGATGCCGGCGATCGAACTTCACCTGATGGCCGTTGCCGAGTCGGCGCGTCCGTACGACATGCGGCTGCATGGCACGGGCACGTTCCGTCCGGTGTCGCCGGTGGTCTTCGTCGCCGTCGCCGAGGGCATCTCGTCGTGCGAACGTCTCGCCACCGGTGTGCGGAGCGGACCCCTCGCCCGGGAGCTCGCGTTTCCGTACCACCCACACGTCACCATCGCACACGACCTGCCCGACCCCATGTTGACCAAGGCGTACGAAGCACTCGATCTCTACGAGTGCGCGTTCACGGTGGAGGCGTTCAGCCTCTTCGAGCACGGTGCCGACTCGGTGTGGCGACCGCAGCGCGACTTCGCCCTCGGCGGACCGCTTCCCGGCCCGCATCCGCCGCCTGATCGCGGGTAGCGGTAGGACGTGAACCTGGCGCGGATCAAGGACCGGCTGCGGGCGGTCCTGGCGCGGGCCCGGGAGCGCTTCGGGGTGATCGACCATCTCGTGCGGGCGGTCGAGCGCTACTCGGCGGTGATGGGTACGCAGCTGGCCGCGGCCGTGACGTACTTCGCCTTTCTGTCGTTCTTCCCGCTGGTCGCGCTGTGTTTCGCCGCCGTCGGGTTCGGCGTCGCGTTCGTTCCGGGTGTGGAGCAGGCGGTGACGTCGGCGCTGGCGGAGCTGTTCCCCGGCATGATCGGGAACGCACCGAACCAGATCGACGTGCAGGCCATCGCCCGACACAAGGCCAACGTCGGCGTGATCGGGCTGCTCGTCCTGCTCTACTCCGGGCTCGGCTGGGTGTCTGCGCTGCGTACGTCCCTGCAGGCCGTGTTCGAGTCCGCGCCGGAACGCAAGCGTGGGCTGGTCTCGGGCAGGGCGTACGACCTGCTGGTGCTCGTGGTGGTGGGGATCGTGTTGGTCACGTCGGTGGGTGTGGGTACGGCGGTGACGGCGTTCACCGAGATCGTCCTCGACCTGCTGGGACTCCATGCCGTCCCTGGTGCGGGCACCCTGGTGTGGGTCGCCGCGCTGCTGGTCGGGCTCGCGGCGAGCGTCCTGCTCTTCTTCGTGATCTACCGGCTGCTGCCCCGGCACGACGTGCCCGCGGGGGCGGTCCTGCGGGGTGCGCTGCTCGCCGCCGTCGGGTTCGAGGTACTCAAGCAGCTGGCCGGCATCGTGATCGGCTTCGTGACGGCGAACCCGTTGTACGGCGCGTTCGCGATCATGGTCGCGCTGCTGGTCTGGATCAACTACTTCTCGAGGCTCGCCGTCCTCGGCGCCGCCTGGGCGGTCACCACCCCCGCCGAGCGGACCCCCGGCCCTATCCCGTGATCATGATCGTGACCATGAAGCAAGACGGTGGGCCGAGCTCTCGCGCGAATGGTGGGTGGCGGAGATCATGCGTCACGTATGGCTGCCGCCGGTCGGTGAAATCAGCCATTCGTGACGCATGATCATGGAATTGTTCGGCATACACCGCCCAGCCAAGTCAGCGGGCGTCGAGGTGTCGCCGCGTGCCGAAGATGTCGGGCGACGCGTGTGGTGGCGGCGTACAGGGAGGCCAATCAGCCGCGGGCGACGGCGCGGGTGTGGGCTTCCGCCTTTCGGCGGGAACGGACGTAGCCGTACACCCGCATGCTGGCCAGCACGATGAACAGCGCCCCCGCCGCCCAGATCCACAGCGGCAGGCG
>JBOHED010000089.1:0-5674 GCA_050700915.1 Actinopolymorphaceae bacterium
GATGTACCTCGCACCGTTCACCGAGACGGTGCACGAGGTCCTCGCCCTGGCCAGGAAGGCGGGCGTCCAGCACGTCGTCGACCTCGCCGGGCCGGAGGGCAACTGGTGGCACCCGATCGAGGTGGCGGTCGAGGAGTCCGGCATCCCGTGGACCCACCTCGACGCCGGCGAGTTCATGGAGAACAGCCTGATCTGGGCCGACCAGATCCGTACGACGGGCGAGGTCCGTGACGCCTACCCCGACGCGGCCAACGCACCCATCGCCATGGACGACATCGCCGCCGTCGCGGCCGTCGCGCTGCTCGGAGATGGCCACGTCGGGAAGGCGTACGAACTGACCGGCCCTGAGTCGCTCACCCGCGCCGAGATGGTCCGGTGCATCGGTTCCGCAGTCGGCCGCGACATCCCCTACGTGGAACTCACCCGCGCACAGGCCGTCGAGCAACTGTCGAAGGCGATGGGGGAGTACGCCGACTGGTATCTCGAGGGCAAGGCCGCGCTCATCGGGCATCCCCAGCAGGCGGTCGCGACCGTCGCCCAGGTCACCGGACGCCTCGCGACGACGTTCGCGGAGTGGGCGGTCGCGCACGCGGACGAGTTCCGCAGGGGCTGACGCGACGGCTCACCGCCCAGGCAGCAGCAGCCGGACCTGGACCAGTGACCGTCAGAGCGGTGAACATGGCTTGACAAGGCCTGCGAGGAACGGACACTTGCCCTCAGACAGCCGGGTACATATCGCAGACCGGACGTACGCGAGAGCCGCACGCTGCTGCGGTCTCCGCACGCCGAGAGTGGACGGGACGATGCTGACTGACGACCAGGTGGAGCAGTTCCACGCGGACGGGTTCGTCAAGGGCGGCAAGGTGCTCGACGACGCTGAGGTCGACGAGCTACGGGCCGAGATGCTACGGGTGATCGACGAGCGCGACCGCGCCGATCAGCCGCAGCCGGTGCTCCTGAACAACCTGGCCCAGGAGGACCACCCGATCTGGCAGATCGTGAACATCTGGCAGGCCAGCAAGGCGTTCGCCCGGCTGACGACGCACTCCACGATCACCGAGGAACTCGCCCAGCTCACCGGGGCGGACGAGCTTCGGATCTGGCACGACCAGATCCAGTACAAGCCGGCCGAGCAGGGCGGTCTGCTTCACTGGCACCAGGACGCCCCGCTCTGGCCGATCATCCAGCCGATGACGCAGGTCACCGCCTGGGTCGCGCTGGACGACGTCGACGAGACCAACGGATGCATGAGCATGGTGCGCGGCTCACATCTGTGGGGTGACCAGATCGACTTCCTCCGCGGCATCGAGCGGCACGGAGACGCCGGGCTGCCCGACACATACGAGGGACACAAGGTCGAGGTCGTCCTCCGCCCCGTCGCCAAGGGCGAGGTCCACTATCACCATTCGCTGACCTGGCACGGTTCCCACGGCAACACCAGCGACCGGCCGCGCCGGGCGATCGCGCTGCATGTCATGGGTGACGACACGCGGTACGACGCGAGCGGCAACCACGTGATGAAGCAGTTCGTCACCGTTGGCGACGGCGAGCTGATGACCGACGAGGGCTTCCCCGTCGTCCTCTCGCGTCGGTAGCCTCGCCGACCTCCGGCCAGGTCCCCCTACTGTCCGGGCAGGTCGGTGGCGGGGATTCCCAGCTTGTCGGCGTAGGCACGGTTCAGCTCGTCCCAGCCGTAGTCGCGCGCCTCGCTGCCCCGGATCGGGCCGACCGGATCATCGTCGAGCAGGTGCGCGGCGACGTCGAGGCAGATGTGCCAGCCGGCGGCGATCTTGGGGATCCAGTCGCGGTCCTTGAACGTGTGCAGGAGGGTCAGCTCGGTGCCGTCGCCGGCGGCTACGAGTTCCCAGCGGAGCCGGTCGGTCCCCCAGGTGTACTCCAGCAGGGTCGGCGGCTCGGCGCGCGTCACCGTCGCCGGCATCGGCTCGGCGACCTCGCCATCGATCATCGTCAGGACCGCGTCGCCGCGGCTTCCCAGATCGCGGTCGGTGGTGAAGGGTGCCCATTCGGCCAGCTGGGCGGGCTCGGTCAACGCGGCCCACACCTTGGCGGGTGAGTGGCGGAGAGTACGGACGAAGACCAACGTCCACTCGTCCTCGCGGGGCCGGGCAAGGACCTCGGACAGTGGGCCCGGCTTGAAGGTGCTGCGTTCCATCATTCCTCCTGGTTGTCACGTTGGTCGTCACGTTGGCTGTCGAGGTGGCGCTCGAGGGCGTCGAGATGCCGGTTCCACAACCGGCGGTAGGGCTCGAGCCATTCGTCGAAGGCCACGAACGGTCCGGGTTCGATCCGGTAGATGCGCTGCTGGGCCGAAGTGCGACAGGAGACGAACCCGGCCTCCCGCAGCACCTTCAGATGCTTCGACATCGTGGGCTGGCTGATCGACACCGCGTCGACCAGCTCGCCGACGCTGCGTTCGGACGTCAGGAGCTGGTCGAGGATGCGGCGCCGGGTCGGCTCAGCGAGTACGCCGAAGGTGTCTTCACGCACAACCCCTAATATGCCGCCGTACGCATATGCCCGTCAAGGCATCTACGGAAGGCGGACAGGGGGTTGCCCAGTGTTGATCATGAGGCGTGCCGGCTCGGCAGCCCATGCTCGACGTGGCCGGCTCTCCGATCACACCTGGCCGACCTCGGCCGGCTGGACCGCAGACGCTGGGTGGTCACTTGACACGGCGGAGGTGAGCCCCGATGGTAAGCGCTTACCCAAGCGGCCGACGACGCCCGCTGGTGGTGTGCCGTCGTCGCGGAAGCCGCGAAGTAGAGCAGAGGATTGTCACATGATCAGGACCAGCCAACCGTTCCCGCCTCGGCCGTCGAGACGGGACGCCTTGCGTCTCGCCGGAGGTCTGGCACTGACCAGCGTGACCCTCGCGGGTTGTGACCTGCTCTCCACGGATCCGGGCGGGTCGGACGCGGGAGAGAATGCGGGAGCGGCCAAAGGCAAGCAGGCACCGAGCCTCGACAAGCTGGTGAAGTCGGGCGACCTGCCGCCTGTCGCCGACCGGCTGCCGAAGAACCCGCTCGTGGTGCAGCCGATCAGTGAGATCGGACGGTACGGCGGAACATGGCGTAGCTACATCGACGGACTGGCGGCGGTCGGATACAAGTTCTTCGTCGAACTCGGATACGACCCGTTGGTGTCCTGGAAACCTGACTGGTCCGACGTCGTACCCAACCTCGCGGAAAGCTGGGACGTCGAGAACGGCGGTCAGGCCTACACGTTTCATCTCCGGCAGGGCGTCAAGTGGTCTGACGGTGAACCCTTTACCGCAGATGATCTCGCCTTCATGTTCGAAAACGTCTGGGGAAACAAGGAGCTCAGCCCGATACCTCCGACGATGTTCTCGAGCGGAGGCAAGCTCGCCACCTTCGAGAAGATCGACGACTTCACCGTGCGTGTGGTGTTCGACGCGCCGAGCGCCTTGTTCATCCGTCGGCTCGCTACGCCAAGTGCAACCTCGCTTCTGACCCCACGCCACTACATGGAGAAGTTCCACCCCGACTTCAATTCGGACGCCAATGCGCAGGCGAAGGATGAGGGTTTCGCGGACTGGATCGAGTACTTCTGGAATCGCAACACCGCTCCAAGCAACTCCGACCGCCCGAGTCTGAACGCGTGGCTTCTCAAGACGGCAGTGGACGAGTCGTCAGGTCGCGCCGTGTGGGAACGAAACCCGTACTACTGGAAGGTCGATCCGGACGGTAGCCAGCTCCCGTACATCGACAAGGTGACGTACGAGATCATGGACCTCGAGGTCGCGCTCCTGCGTACCACGAGCGGGGATCTCGATCTCAACGCTCCTGCGTTGACTGGCGGGGTCACCACGCTGGACAACAAGCCCGTCCTTGCCCGCGGGCGCGACAAAGGCGGGTTCGAGTTCGTCGAAGGCGTTCCGGGGAGCATGAACCAAGGCGTCGTCTGTTTGAATCTGAACCACAAGGACCCCGTACTCCGCGAGATCTTCCAGAACCGCGACTTCCGGATCGGCCTTTCCCACGCGATCAATCGCGAGGAGATCGTGAACGCCGTCTACCAGAGGCAGGGTGAGCCATGGCAGGCGGCGCCGCGGAGGGAGTCGGAGTTCTTCACCGAGAAGCTCGCGAAGCAGTACACCGAGTACGACGTCGACCTCGCGAACGAACACCTCGACCGGGCCGGATACTCACAGCGCGACGGAAACGGGAATCGACTGGGCCCCGACGGCAAGCGGATCGTGTTCTCGATGGAGGCCGTGACCAACGAGCCCAATCAGATCTCCGCGATGGAGTTGGTACGCGCGTACTGGGGCAAGGTCGGAATCGAGATGCGGGTCAAGACCGAGGACCGCACGCTCTTCTACGACCGCAAGGCCGCCAACCTTCATGACGCCAGTGTGTGGACTGGCGATGGCGGGTTGTACGACGCCGACCTCGACCCCCGGTACTACTTCCCCTACAGCGGCGAGTCGAACTACGCACCCCTGTGGGCGACGTGGTACACGTCTCTCGGCGTCGAAGGGGAAAAGCCGCCAGCGGCCGCCGTCGAACAGATGAAGCTCTACGACCAGTACGCCGGCACCGTCGACAAGGCCGAGGCAGGCGAGCTCTTCCGCCAGGTCCTCCAGATCGCCGAGGAGCAGTTCTGGGTGATCGGCCTGGTGTCGGTCGACGGTACGTACGGGACGGTCCGGAAGAACTTCCGCAACGTGCCGAAGAAGATTCCCGCCGCCTGGCTCTATCCCGCGCCCGGCCCGACCAGGCCCGAGCAGTACTACATCGCCGACGGGTGAGTCCTGGACCGCTGGCGCTCCTGCGAGACGCCGTGGAGCGTGCCCGAGCGCTGACCTGTACTCGGCAGGCCACCGGACTGACCCACGACGACGCGGACGAAAGCCAGGGTACGTTCGCCACGGACAGTGCGCTCGGGTTCGACCCGTTTGCGCTCCTGCGCGCACTGGACCGGGCCGGGGCCCGGACCGTGGTGATCGGTCAGGTCGCGGGGATCCTGCACGGGTCGGCCGAGCTGACCGGCGACCTCGACCTGTTGTGGGACGGGGACTCCTCGCGGGCTGGAGCTCTTGCGGCGGCCTTCGACGCGGTGGGCAGCCACCTACGGGACGATGACGGAGTGCCCATCGCGCCCGGGCCGGAAGCGTTCCTGCGTCCCAAGGTCCAGTTCGAGTCACCGCAGGCGAGCGGCGACTGCTGCACACCGGCATTGCCCTGGGGTGCGCTGCCGGTCCGGGACTTCCTCGGCCGCGCGCTGACCGCGTGCGACCCGGACGGCTTCGAGGTCCACTACCTGCGCCGGGAGGATCTGGTGCTCATGCGCCGAGCCGTGGGACGCCCGAAGGACCTGCGCCGAGCGGACGAACTCGAGCGGCTGCGGGACACGGCCTAGTCCATACGTACGCCCGCCGGGTCCGGACCACGACGTCACACACGTACGCCGCGGATGGAGTACGCCGCCGGCAGGTAGTCACCGGTGGGCACTGTCGTGCCGGGTGTCTTCGTGAACTCCAGTTCCGACGTACGGAACTCGTGCAGGAACTCGATCCTGATCCCGGCCCCGATCAGGGCGGTCACGATGTCACCCACCGGATGCGTCCATTCCCGCGACTCCTGGTGCGCCATCCCGGCGTCGGCAACGGCGTAGGACCCGTCGTTGACCA
>JBOHED010000090.1:0-8481 GCA_050700915.1 Actinopolymorphaceae bacterium
CCGGGTTGGACTCGGCGGGGCCGCAACCGAGAACGGCCAGCGCGACCGCTAGCACGGGCGCTGCGTGGCGGCCGGGTCTGATTCGAGAGATCACTGCTCCACGTGAGGACATCACGCGCCCACGATAAAGCCACCTGTTGCCGGGCCGGCCGCGATCAGTCCTTACGAAGCGATGACAGCGGATCCTCCACCAGCCCTTGCCAGCCAGCTGCATCGAGGCCGCTCAGCGCCTCAGCGCCTCAGCGAGCGGCGAGCTCACTGTCTCCTGCACCAGGAACTCCTCGGCCGACGCGAACCGCACGCTGATGATCCGGGTGTCCATCCATGGATCGGTGAACTCGGCCTGTTGGAGCAGGCTCCGTATGCCATCCGGTGGGGACCGACGAACGGTGAGCGCATGACTCTCGCCGCCTCCGTTCCGGAGTGGCGCTCCAGGGCGTCGGCCAGAAGTGCGAAGATCGGATTATGGTCGATCGGCCTCCACACAGCCAGCGCGAGGCGACCTCCCGGAGCAAGGACGCGCCGCATCTCCTTCAGGGCTGGGGTGCACGTTCTTCCCTGGGGTGACGCCAAAACCCCCAGGTCTGGCGTACGAACGGACGCCCCATCGTCCAGTGGTCACGACTCGAAGCCGGACACCCCGACGACCTCAGCACCTGACCCAGTTTGGTCCGATCGGGATCGTCCCGTGCTCCTCTGTGCGCTATGGAGATTGGCTTCCCCTGGTTGCGCTGCACCATAGGCGGCCGGGCTAGTCGGCTATCCGAGCTGTGCGAGGACCAGACCGGCGCGCGCCTTGGGGGTGAACCATGTGCTCTTCCGCGGCATCTTCTGGCGGGCGAGGTTCACACTTATGAAGTCCTCCATGCCTACCGGTGTGATGAGAACAGCCAGCTCGGCCCTACCGGCGTCCACTTCTTCGCATAGCCAGCTGGCTGGATAGTCGCCGCCGACGTAGGTGATCCGTTTGTCGTCTGGTTGGAGGCCGAGGACGTTGGTGAGGAGCACGCGTTCGACCAGTGCATGGTCCAGTCGTTCGATGGTGGACGCCTCCGCGGGAGCGGGCAGCTCGACGGCATGGCCGGCACCTTCCGCGTACAGGTGGACAACTCCGCTCTGCGCCGGCACGCTCGGCTGCCCTGTCAGCGGGGCCAGAGAGGCTCCGCAAGCGGCGAGCCGTTCGAGCAACTCTCGGACGGATTGGCCGAGCTCACTCACCAGCCGGTGGTAAGGGTCGATCCGAACCGATGTCGGCGTGGTCACCACCGCGAGGAAATGCGGCAACGTGCCGATCTGTGCAGCCAGGCTCCGGTGGTTGCCGTCGGCCACGATCAGTTCGCCGCCGCCGGCGAGCGCACACAGCTGACGGGAGGTGGGCCCGGGCGGGACCGGCCAGATCTCGTGGGTACGCCCGGCCTGGTCGACATCGCTCGCAGCGGGAGTGCCCGCCGCAGCGCACGATGCCACCAATGCCTCCTGCAGGTTCTCGCCTTGCGCTGTCTGCAGCAGCAGCACCGGCGAAAGGAGGTGGCCAGTTGCCTCGGCCAGCGCGACGCGTTCGCGAACCTTCTCGATGAAGACCTCTTCGTTCCGGATGACGAGACCGGGATCGTCCGGACCGGTGGAGATCTGGTCGGTGTCGACCAGGCAGAACAGGCCGTACGCCGCGGCCTTTGAGTCAGGCTCACGTATGCGATACAACACGACGACGTCGTCGGCAGAGTCGTAGCTGCCGTCGGCCAGCGCTTCTCGCAGGCGTGTGGCGGCCGCTGGTAGCGCGTCTGCGAAGGTCGCCCCGGCGCTGTCGGGTGCCCGGTGGGGCATCTCGATGGCGAGCGCACTACGCGGATTCGCCTCGATGATGGCGCTGATCTCTCGTTCGTCGGCGAACTCGTCGTAGTTTTGCGCGCCCGTGCCCCCAGCGGTCAGTCGGGCCCGCTGGATCGGATGTACTGCGGTCATGTCGCGAGGCTATCTGGGACCACGACAAGACCGGTGCCCCAGCCTCGACGCAGAGGGGTAGGTCAAGCCGTGGCACCGCACCACGACCCACTCCACCTCGGTCGCACATCGTCACGATCCAGGGCGCGGAGTCGGGCGATTCTGAGTGGCCGCGTCAGGGGGTGGCCGACGGCTGTTCGGTGGGCTGTTCCTGGCTGGCGGCCCAGGACGCGAGCACTTTAAGGCCGTCCGCGGTCGGGGTGTTGGCGGGTGCCGTGTAAATGTTCAGCTGAAGGCCGGGCTCGGAGGGGAGTTCCATTGCTTCGAAGTCGAGATCGAGTTGGCCTACGACCGGGTGGCGCAGCCGCTTGCGCCCGGAGCGGTGGAACCGGACATCCTGGGAGGCCCACCGCTGACGGAACAGTTCGCTTTGTGTCGATAGCTCACCGATCAACTCGATCAGTGCCTGGTCGTGCGGGTTGCGGCCGGCCTCGAGCCGTAACATCGCGGCTGCGTCTTTGGCGATCTGGTCGTAGTCGACGAAGAACTCCTCGGCCGCCTTGGGATTGAGGTAGACGAACCGGGCGGTGTTCGCAGGGCGTCGCGGGTCGGCGAGCACCGGGGAGTAGAGGGCGCGGGCGAGCTGGTTCATGGCCAGCACGTCGTGGCGGCCGTTGCGGATCCAGGCTGGCGCGTCCGTGATCGCGTCGAGGACCTGTTGCAGAACCGGTCGGACAGTCGCGGGAGTACTCCGCCTACGGCGACTGCTGCGAGTTCCGGACTCCCGTGCCAGGGCGAGGAGGTGGTCGCGCTCGGCCTCGTCCAACTGCAGCGCGGAGGCGAGCGCGTCGAGTACGTTCTCGGATGCCCCGGCCAGGCTGCCGCGTTCCATGCGGACGTAGTAGTCCACCGAGACGCCGGCGAGCATCGCGACTTCCTCGCGGCGCAGGCCCTTGACGCGGCGGTTACTGCCGTACGCCGGCAGGCCGGCCTGCTCCGGGGTGATGCGTGCCCGTCGAGTGCTGAGGAACTCGCGGATCTCAGCGCGCAGGTCCATCGACGCCATGCCTCGACGGTAAGCCCGGGGCAGGTCGAGTGGGAGGTACTGGCGGTACCTGGAACGCCCGTGACTCCCGTGACTGGCCGATCCGGCGTTTGGTGGATGGTATGCGAGCTACTTACATGTACGGGGCGGGCGACGTCCGGGTGGTCGATGCGCCTGACCCGAGGATCGAGCAGTCCACCGATGCCTTGGTACGCGTGGTTCGCGCCTGTGTGTGCGGCAGCGACCTGCACCCTTACCGTTCTCTGCCTGTCACGGCCGATGGGTCTGCGATGGGGCACGAGTTCATCGGGGTCGTCGAGGAGACCGGCGCCGACGTGACCTCCATCAATGTGGGAAACATGGTGATCGCGCCGTTCGCGGTGTCCTGCGGCATGTGTGAGTTCTGCCGGGTTTCGCTCCAGACGTCCTGCCGCTATGGCGGTTTCTGGGGCGACCCGCGTATCGGCACCGCCGGCGGTCAGGCCGATGGGGTCCGTGTCCCGCTCGCTGACGGGACGCTGGTGAAGGCATCGGCCGACGAGAGCGCCGACGACGCGCTGCTGGCCTCGTTGCTCACCCTGTCCGACGTCTACGGCACCGGCTGGCATGCCGCGCTCAAGGGCGGTGTACGCAACGGCAGCACCGTGACCGTGATCGGCGACGGCGCCGTCGGCCTGCTGGCCGTGCTGTCGGCTCGGCAGCTCGGCGCGGAGCAGATCGTGTTGATGGGACGGCACCGCGTGCGTACCGACCTCGGACGGGAGTTCGGCGCCACCGATGTCGTCGCTGCCCGCGGCGCGGAGGGTATCGCGACGGTCCGGGACCTCACTGGCGGCGGCAGCCAGATCGTGCTCGAGGCCGTCGGCCACATGCCCGCCTACGAGCAGGCGGTCGGCATCGTCCGCCCCGGCGGCACGATCAGTCGTGTCGGGGTGCCGCAGTACGACGAGGCACCAGTCGGGTTTGGAAGCCTGTTCGGTCCGAACGTCACCCTCACTGGTGGACCCGCGCCCGTGCGTGCCTACATCGATCAGCTCCTGCCCTTCGTACTCGACGGCACCGTCCAGCCCGGCAAAGTCTTCGACCGCACGGTTGCACTGGAGAAGACTCCGGAGGCGTATGCGGCCATGGACGCCCGCGAGGCGCTCAAAGTGATGGTGCGGCCGTGAGCACAGCCGACATCACCCGCGAACCTTCGATATCAAGAGCCCGGAAATTCAAGGAGGAACCGTGCACACACGCACTCTCGGCCAGGACCTGGAAGTTTCTGCCGTCGGCCTCGGCTGCATGGGGATGTCGCAAAGCTACGGCCCCAACCCCGGTGACCGCGACGAGATGATCGGCGTGATCCGGTACGCCGTCGAAAACGTGGGAGTGACCTTCTTCGACACAGCTGAGGTCTACGGGCCTTACGTGAACGAGGAACTCGTCGGTGAGGCCCTTGCGCCGCTGCGCGACCAGGTCGTGATAGCCACCAAGTTCGGCTGGAACATCCAGGAGGGTCAGATGCGCGGGACCGACTCCCGGCCAGAACAGATCCGGCGCGTGGCAGACCTGTCGCTCGAGCGGCTCCGGACCGACGTGATCGACTTGTTCTACCAGCACCGTGTCGATCCCGGTGTGCCGATCGAGGACGTCGCTGGAGCGGTCGGCGAACTCGTCCAGGCGGGGAAGGTTCGACACTTCGGCTTGTCGGAAGCCGGAGCCGCCACAATCCGCCGCGCCCACGTGGTCCATCCCGTCACCGCGGTGCAAAGCGAGTACTCGCTGTGGACCCGCGACCCGGAACCCGACGTGCTGCCCGCCTGCGCTGAGCTTGGCATCGGGTTCGTGCCCTTCAGCCCACTCGGCAAGGGCTTCCTCACCGGCACCGTCAACACCTCGACCGAATTCACCGCCGGCGACATCCGAACCCGGGTCCCGCGGTTCGAAACCGACAACCTCCGCGCCAACCAGGCACTCGTCAGTCACGTCCAGTCCCTCGCCGCGACAAAAGGGAGCACGCCGGGCCAGGTCGCTCTGGCCTGGCTGCTCGCGCAGCAACCGTGGATCGTGCCCATCCCCGGAACCCGCCACCGCAGCAGGGTCGACGAGAACACAGGCGCCACACAGCTCGCACTGTCCGCCGACGAGATAGCCGACCTCGACCGACTCACGACCCGGGTCGGCGTCCATGGAGACCGCTACAACCCCGCCGGGATGGCGATGGTCGGCCTCTAGACACGGAGGAGTGACGCGCTGTCGGTACCGGGATCCATCCTTGCGCCGATACCGCACCAGCCCGCGCAAATCGCGGACCATAGGCCTCACGCCGGTGGAGCGGTGGTACGACGGACTATCAGGCTGGACGAGAGCTTGACGTGGGTCGAGCGCCTGTGGCGGTCGGCGATGCGCTCTGTGAGTAGTCGGGCGGCGTTTGCGCCCATCTGGTGGCCGGCCTGGTCGACGCTGGTGAGCGAGACTGGAGCGAGGGCGGCGAACATCGTGTTGTCGTACCCCGAGACAGAGATATGGCGGGGCACTGCGAGGCCGGCCTCGGCGATGACCTGGAAGACCCCCATGGCGACGATGTCTGCGCCGGCGACGATGGCGGTCGGGCGGCGGGGTCGGGCGAGCAGTTCCTGAGCGCCGAGGTAGCCGCCCGGCGTTTGTGCTGCAGCGGCGCCGCAGTCGTTGGAAAGGGCCGCTCAACCTCCTGATGCTCTCCGGCCTGATCGTCCCGCCTACCGTCGTGCCGACCATCTGGGTGATGCAGCTGCTCGGCATCTTCAAGACGCTGCCGGGCCTCATCCTGGTCGAGATCGCGTTCGGTCTGTCGTTCTGTGTTCTGCTGTTCCAGGCTTCATGGCGACGATCCCGCGCGAGCTCGACGAGGCCGCGATCATGGACGGGCGAGTCCGCTCGGACTGTTCCTCCGCATCGTCTTCCCGCTGCTGCGGCCGGTGATCGTCACGGTCGTGGTGGCGCAGTCGGTGTTCGTGTGGAGCAACTTCACCAACCCGCCGTCCTTCCTGCCCGGCGAGGAGAACGCCACCGTCCAGCTCACCCTGTTCAACTTCCAGAGTCAGTACGACACCTCGTACAACCTGCTGTTCGCCGATATTCTCCTCATCACGATCCCGCCGCTGCTGCTGTTCCTGTTCTTCCAGCGGCAGATCGTGGCGGGCCTGACCGCCGGCTCTGTCAAGGGCTGAGCCCGCTACCTGCGAACGCCCGGCCGAAAGGTGAACATGTCCGTTTCCTGGTCCGCCTCGATGATCACCCCGTACGCCGATCTCGGCTCCGCTCCGTTGTTCCGCAAGGAGGTCGAGCTCGACGCCGGTCACGGTCCCGTCGAGTCGGCGGTGCTGCACATCAGCAGCCTCGGCGTCTTCGAGGCCGCGATCAACGGCCGCCCGGTCGGCGACGATGTGCTCAGCCCCGGCTGGAGCAGCTATGAGTGGCGGCTGCGTTACCGTTCGTACGACGTCGCCGCACGACTCGAGGACAGCAGTGTCCTCACGGTGGCCGTGGGCAACGGGTGGTGCCGCGGCCGGCTCGGCTTCACCGGCATGCGCGAGCTGTACGGCGAACGACTCGGCCTGATCGCCCAGCTGGAGATCGACTTCGCCGACGGGCACCGGCAGGTGGTCGTCACCGACGAGACCTGGTCCGCCGCCGGCTCCGACGTCCTGGCTGACGACCTCTACGACGGGCAGACCATCGACGCCCGCCGGCGGAGCCCGGACTGGTACACCTTCGGCGCGATGCCGCGGCGGGTCCTCAACGCGCGCGCACTTGACTTCGAGACGACCCGGTTGGTGCCGTACGTCGGTCCGCCGGTGAAGCGGCACGAGGTGCTCGCGCCGGTGAAGATCTGGAGCTCACCCTCGGGGCGTACGCTGCTCGACTTCGGCCAGAACCTGGTCGGCTGGCTGCGCTTCACGGTCCGTGGCCCGCGCGGCAGCGAGATCCGGATCCGGCATGCCGAGGTCCTCGAGGACGGCGAGCTGGGTGTCCGGCCGTTGCGGGACGCCCAGGCGACCGATCGCTTCATTCTCAGCGGCGGTGACGACTTCTTCGAGCCGACGATGACCTTCCACGGGTTCCGGTACGCCGAGATCGTCGGTTGGCCAGGGGAGCTGACCGCCGCCTCGGTCGAGGCGGTCGTGGTGCACTCCGAGCTGCGACGTACCGGACTCTTCGAGTGCTCCGACCCACTGCTCAACCAGCTGCACAAGAACGTCGTGTGGGGAACCAAGGGCAACTTCCTCGACCTACCGACCGACTGTCCGCAGCGCAACGAGCGGCTCGGCTGGACCGGCGATATTTCCGCGTTCGCCCCGTCGGCGGCGTACCTCTTCGACGTGGATGCGTTCCTGTCCGACTGGCTGCTCGACCTGGCCCTGGAGCAGCGCCACCACGAGGGCATGGTGCCGTTCGTGATCCCCGACGTACTGAAACTCCTGCCCAGCCCGGCGGGCTTTCCCAGGCCTGACAGCACAGCGGTCTGGAGTGATGCGGCGGTCTGGGTGCCTTGGACGCTCTACCAGGCGTACGGCGACCGCGGCGTGCTCGAGCGCCAGTACGACTCGATGACCGCGCACGTGCGCCGGGTCGGCACCCTCACCTCGCCGAACGGGTTGTGGGACACGGGCTTCCAGTTCGGTGACTGGCTCGACCCGGACGCCTCGCCGCACGAGCCGGCGAACGCCAAGGCCGACAAGGCCGTGGTCGCTACCGCGTGCCTCTACCGCTCCGCCCGGATCGTCGCCACAACCGCCGCGCTGCTGGGGCGTGCGGAGGACGCCGCGGACTTCGATGCGCTGGCCGACCGGACCCGCACCGCGTTCAACACCCATTACGTCTCCGCTGACGGGACCATCTTCTCCGACTGCACCACGGTCTACACGCTGGCGATCACTTTCGGGTTGCTCGCTGAGCGGACCGAACAGCTCGCGGGCAAGCGGTTGAGCCAGTTGGTGGCTGAGAGCGGTTTCAGGATCTCGACCGGCTTCGCCGGCACCCCGTTCATCACCGACGCGTTGACGAAGACCGGTCACCTCGACAGCGCGTACGCCCTGCTCATGCAGCGCGAGTGCCCGTCATGGCTGTATCCGGTGACGATGGGCGCCACCACGGTCTGGGAACGCTGGGATGCGATGCTGCCCGACGGCACCATCAACCCCGGTGAGATGACCAGCTTCAACCACTACGCGCTTGGCGCGGTTGCGGACTGGATGCATCGGGTGATCGGCGGCATCGCCCCGCTCGAGCCGGGCTACTCGCGGGTGCTGATCGCACCGCGGCCCGGCGGCGGCCTCACCTGGGCCAAGACCAGTCTCGACACGCCACACGGCACAGTCCGGGTCAGCTGGCGTACCGGCGACGGCGGGCTGACTGTCGAGACCGAACTCCCTGCAGGAGTCACGGGCGTCCTCTCGTTGGGCGGCGGGCCGGACATCGAGCTCGGCGCGGGCTCGCACACCGCGCAGGTCCCGCAAGGCCCGACGACC
>JBOHED010000091.1:0-3162 GCA_050700915.1 Actinopolymorphaceae bacterium
GCTCCGGCTCCTCGTCGCAGGCCGGCGGGCTTGCCAGCTGCGCCAGCGCGGCCAACGCCTGCCGGGCCTGCTCGATCCGCGGGTCGTCTTCGGCGTACGCGCCGGTGTTGCCGGCAACCACACCCGCACCGGGGCCGTCAGCCAACCGTCCGCCCCGCAACGCGTCAGCAAACCAGGGGTGAACGCCCGGCACGGCTGGCCGTACCGGGCGTTCGGGTGCAACCCCGCCCTAACACAGCACACCGGCCCTGCCCAGCATGGCCGCCTGCCGATGCCCGCTGACATTCGGCGTTCCGTGCGAGCCGGCACGAGGTAGCGCCCGTCCTTGGGGAACAGTGAGGTGTCCCACTCGGTGTTCCCGATCCGCACCTCGATCTTCCGCGGATCAGAGCAACAGCGATTCCTGCAGTACGCGGCCCTCGGACTGTGCGGGTGGGTCGATCCCGAGGATCGCCGACATCGTCGCGGCCAGGTCGACGTGGCGTGGGTTCTGCGGCGCTCTCCCGGGCCGGATCCGGTGGCCGGACAAGATGAGTGGCACCTTGGTCTCCGCGCGACTGCCGTGGCGCCCGTCGAATCCCTCTGCCGGCGGGTTGAACGACAGCGCGTACGGTGCTGCCAGCTCGAGCACCAGTTGGCCGTACTGCGGCGCCATCCGCAGCGCAGCCTGGTCGGTCTTGGTCAGCACGGTCGCGACACCTTCGACGTCGGCAAGCGCCGCGCGGACACGGTCGATCGCGGCGGCGTCGGTCGCCAGCGCGCCCAGGAGGTGCACGGATGCGATGCTCCCGCCGGAGACCAGGACGACATCGGTCTCCGGGGATGGCCGGCCACCGGAGCCGATCACCTCGGGCGTGAAGCCCACGGTGGTAAGGGCGGCGACCGCCTGAGCCGCCATCGGCGTGTTCCAGCCGGTCATGCCGTGGTCGCCGGTGACTACCCAGGTCGTCCGGCCGAAGAGGTCGAGATCCTTGACCGTCCGGATCAGCCGCCCGAGCTCGACATCGGTCTCGCGCATGGTCTCGAGCATCCTCGGGTCGTCGGGCCCGAACGAGTGCCCGTCGCCGTCGAGGTCGCTGGAGTAGACCGCCAGGAAGTCCGGTCGCCGGGTGATGGTCACCATCGTGCCGCCGCTGTTGACGGGCTGCCCGGTGAGCATCGCGATCGCGTCGTCGACGCGTGCGCCGATCCGCCCGCCGGGCTGGGTGTAGAGGCCGTCAGGGTCACCGAACGCCGTGCCCTTGTCCTGCAGGATGAACCACTGCGCGGACCCGATCTGGATGCCCTGCGGTCGCCACGCCTGGGCGAGTCCCTCGACTGCACTGTCGCGGCTCTGGCCACGGACGACGCCGGCCGTCTCGTCGTAGTAGTAGGCGGCGTTGCGGGTACGGTCCGGGTAGGCGCCGCACGAGATCGCCGTCCAGGACTGGTTGGTAATGCTGGCCATCACGCCGGTGCTGGTGGTCACCGAGCCGAGCCGCGCCAGCGACATCAGGTTCGGCATCGGCGCACGACCGTCGAGGTAGTCGATGTCGAAGCCGTCGAGGGCGACGAAGATCAGCAGGCCGCGCTTGGCGGCGGCGTGCGCGGGTACGGCGGCGAGCGGCGATGCGAGCGCCGCAGCGACGGCGCCCGCGCCGGCGAGGACGCCGCGTCGGGACAGCGAAGTAGTGGACATGGCGCGACCGTAGAAGCACCACGCTCCCGACCGCCGAGCATTGGGTGAACGGTCCGCAAACGGTCAAGCCGTTCGAGGATCCCGAAAGCAGGCCATGGCTGAGTGTGCACACACCCGACGGCAGACTCACCGGCTACACCGGTTCACTGCACGCACCTGGAAGCCGGACGGCGAGCCGGCCTACGCCGCGGGCGAAAAGTCATCGCCGCTATGCCCGCCCGGACCTGAGCCTCAACGCTTTTTCGCGAGATCAACGGCGGCGCCGACTCGACGCCGCGGCGTATACGCTGCGAAATAGCCTTGCTGAGAGCATCGGTGCTGGTCGTATAGGGGTTGCTGGTTGTCTGTATAACCGTCGGCTTCGCCTACACTGGTTCGAACCCAGCACCTGCCACCACCAGCCCAAAACGCCCTCTGACCTGCACGTTCAGGTCGGAGGGCGTGTTCGTCAGTGCCCGGCTGTGTTCGAGTGGGTGCGGCACTCTACGGTTGATCGTTCCCAATGCGTTCCCAGGGGAACGGCGGCTGGTTGCATCTCAGCTTCCCGCCAGCGTCAGCAGGCTCGCGCGGCGCTTTCCGATCTGGAAGGTCCCGGCCGGCGCGTACCGTTCGTGGCGGGCACGCTGCGACTTGTCGCTGACGACGGCGACTACCGGGTCGGGGGACAGGAACGGGCGGAGCGTATCGAGCAGTCGCCAGACTGGGGTGGGTCCGGACAGGTCCGGGGTCGCATCATCAGCGTGGTCGTCGGCGAGCCAGCGGGATCGCTGGCCGTATGGGACGTCCGCGATCATGATGTCGATGCTCTGTGGCTCCAGATGCGCGCCGAGGTTGGCTTCGTCCTGGGCATCGGCCTGGAAGAGCCGCGTCGGGAGTGGACAGGGATCAGTCCGTCGGCTGCCTGCTTCGACGCTCAGATGCGGCAGCAAGCCTCGGTGCGGCTTCGCCGGAGTGCAGGTGCGTAGCCTGGCGGTCTTCGTCGGAGCCGAGGAAGACCACCGCTCGGGTTACCTGCCCGCTCGGGTTGAGAGCGACGAACAGGTCGCCTTCGACTCGCACCAGTTCGGCGCGTTCTTCGTCGGCTGCGCTGAGGAGCCAGAGCTTGCCGGCGTCGTCGGTTAGGACGGTCTCTACGCTCCGTTGGAACAGCTGGTACCTGCCGACGTACCGCTCTGTGTTACGGATGGGTTCCGGCTTCGTGGGTGGGGCGAGCGCGGGTGGCGGCAGGAGGCCTGTCAGGTCGCTGAGCACGTGGGTCCAGAGATCGTGGTGAAGTTTGCCTGCGTCGCCTCCGTTCGTCAGCAGGGCGGCGGCAACGTCGCGGTCAGGCACCATCCAGAGGAACGCCTGTTGGCCGACGGTGCCGCCGGGGTGGCCGAGCACCACTCGCCTATCCCATTCGTGCACCATCCAGCCGAGCCCGTGCCAGTTGGGAGACGTTTCAAGTCGGGGATGCTCGACCTGGGGCTGCGTCATTCTCGCTG
>JBOHED010000092.1:0-3263 GCA_050700915.1 Actinopolymorphaceae bacterium
TCGCGGAAGATGATCGACCGGAAGCCGTCCCACTTCGGCTCGAAGCTGTGTCCGCTCTGGGGAATCTGCTTCACCGGCTTCGCCAACATGGGCGAGACCGGCGGCATGACCGGAAGTTGCATGGGCCTATCTTGCACCGTGCGGGCCGACTGGGTGCCTGGGTGACTGGCGAGGGGCTCAGGGGCGCCAGGAGGGATCGCGACCGAGCAGGGCGACGATCCGGTTCATCGGCGGCGCCGAGGCGGGCACCTCGACTCCCGGCTGGAAGTGACTCCGTGGACCGCGGGTCGCCGCGGTGTCAGGAACCTGCGCGGCGAGGGCCACCGCGACGCTCAGGACCTCGTCGTCGAAGGTCGCGGCGACATCCAGGGCCTTCGCGACATCCCAGCCATGCACCACGTAATCGAGGAAGTGGAAGCCGATCGCCGCCCGGCCGGGAAAAGGCGCGGAGATCCGGACCTCGGGCAGCCAGAAGTCGTGTTCGAGTACGCCGTTCTCACCGAACGCCGCGGTAACCAGCGTGGCGGCCTCCGTGTAGGGACCGGCGGGGTCGTCACCGAACGGTCTTGGCCGCCAGGCGGCAAGCTCGGTGGGTTGTCCGGAGGCCGCGAGGGCGAAACCGTCGTGCTGTCCGATCATGTGTTCGAGGAGATGGCGAAGGTTCCAGGCCGCACACGGGGTGGGCCGGTCGAGCTGGTCGGCGGTGACGGTGTTGACAAGCCTGGTGGTGGTGTCCACCACCCGCCGGTCGAGCTCTCGGATGTCCATGATGCTCCTTCGGCAGTTCCCCTCGGACGTCGACAGTACGCGGTGGAGAGGGGCCAGGAGGGACGACATGCGGAGTCGGCGGGGGAGGGGCGGTGACCGCCACGGACCGCTGTCATCGCCGCCCGGCGGTGCGCGCCGTTCAGGCGAAGAGCCACCGGCAGAAGAGGAACCCGTCCGCCTCCAGCAGGCTGGCCAGGCTCACCTGGGCCGGGGAGGGCAGCTCGGGCCCGGTGAGGATCCGCATCGCCGGTCCGGCGAGCAGCTCTGGCGAGATCGTCTGGCAGAGCTCGTCGACGAGCCCCTCCCGAGCGAGCAGGCCGGCGAACGTCGGGCCGCCCTCGGTGAGAATGCGCCGGTGTCCGCGTGCGGTGAGGGTGTCGATGACGGAGGCGGCATCGACCTGGTGCTCCCCGGCGATCGCGACGTCAACCCGGGCGGCCAGCCGGTGTCGCCTACCGGTGTCGGTGTGGGCGCAGGTGATGACCAGGGTGCGTGGATCGGCCAGTAGCCGGTCGGGGACGTCGAGCGAGTCGGTGACGACCGCGATCGGCGGGGTGGGTGGGAGGCCGAGCTGCTGGCGTAGCGGGGCGAAGGCGGGTCGGATGTCCGCGGGCGCGTAGCCCTCGACCCTGGCCGTGCCGGCACCGACCACGATGACGTCGGCCAGGGCGCGCAGCAGCGCGAGGAGGCGGCGGTCCGCCGGGCCGGAGATCGAACCCGACCGGTGGTCCGGACCCTGCGCGGCACCGTCGACCGAGGAGACGAAGTTCGCCCGCACCCAGCGCCGATCGCGTGGGTAGGCGTACAGGTCGGCGAGTGCGGCGTCGTCCAGGTCGGTGCCGGGGGCAGGCTCGGACGGTGGTATCGCGGAAAGGGACGGTGGGGCCGCGGGTCGGGGAAGCAACAAGCGCACAGGGAGATCACACCAGAGAGTCGCCGCAAGGCGAAATTGACGTGACACTGGCAGCAAACCGGTGGCCCCCGGCAGCACGGGGCGCGCGGCGATGGTCCGGAAGCCTCACGGCACGGAAAGGCTCGCGGTACGGAAGGGATGTACGCATGGCGAAGCGCATCGGTGATCGGCTCCGGCTCCCGCCCACCCGTCCCCTGACGATCGGTGACCTGCCTACCAGCACCACGCCGGGCTTCAAGGGCGGCAAGCGCCGGGCTCGAGCAGCCCTTCACGAGCTCGGCCCCACCCTTGCCGATCTCCAGGAACGGCTCTTCGCCGAAGGCCAGGCCGGCGGTACGCGCAGCCTGCTCCTCGTCCTCCAGGGTATGGACACCGCGGGCAAGGGCGGCACCGTGCGGCACTCGGTCGGTCTGGTCAACCCGCAGGGCGTCCACGTGGTGGCGTTCAAGGCACCGACCGCGGAGGAGCGGCGCCGCGGGTTCTTGTGGCGGATCCGTCGGGAGCTCCCGGCCCCAGGTTGTCTCGGGATCTTCGACCGGTCCCACTACGAGGACGTGCTGGCGGCACGCGTGCGCGGGCTGGTGAGCCGCGGGACCTGGATGCGCCGGTACACGACGATCACGAGGTTCGAGGACCAGTTGGCGTCCCGTGGGACCCGGGTCGTCAAGTGCTTCCTGCACATCTCCAAGAAGGAGCAGAAGAAGCGACTACTGGCCCGGTTGGACAATCCGGCGAAGCACTGGAAGTACGACCCGGGCGACATCGCCGAGCGCTTCCGCTGGGACGACTACCAGCAGGCGTACCAGGACGCGCTGGAGCGGACCGACACCGACACCGCGCCGTGGTACGTCGTACCCAGCGACCACAAGTGGTACCGCAACTGGGCGGTCACCCAGCTGCTCGTCGAGGCGCTACGGGACATGGATCCGCGGTGGCCGGCGGCGGATTTCGACGTCGACGAGGAGAAATCCCGGCTCGCCGCCACCTGACCCAGGCCCGCTCGCCCGGTGGCCGGCCGCGCCGGCGGCCTCACCGTGGTCAGACTCGCTTGAGCACCACGAGTGAACGGGAGATGACCTTCAGCCGCTCGCCCGCCAGCACCGCGACGCGTTCCCGGAGGTCGTCGTCGGCGGTATCCAGCACGGGTTCCCACGCCTCGCCGTACTTCGCCCCTGGCACGGTGAACTCCAGGTCGTCCTCCGAGGCGTTGAACAGCAGCAGGAACGAGTCGTCGACGATACGTTCGGCCTGCCGGCCCGGCTCGCGGATCGCCTCGCCGTTGAGGAAGACGGTGAGCGACTTGGCGAACCCGGCGGTCCAGTCGCGGCCGGTCATGTCGGTGCCGTCCGGCTTGAGCCAGCCGACGTCACCGACCCCGTCCCCGCTGCCGAGTCCGTCGAAGAACCGGCGGCGGCGGAACACCGGATGCTCGGCGCGGAGCTGACTGACCGTCCGCGTGAAGGCGAGGAGGTCCGAGTCGGCATTGACCCACGAGACCCAGGACATGTCGTTGTCCTGGGCGTATGCATTGTTGTTGCCGTGCTGGGTACGCCCCAACTCGTCGCCGTGCAGCACCATCGGC
>JBOHED010000093.1:0-7841 GCA_050700915.1 Actinopolymorphaceae bacterium
TGGAGTGCGCCGGCCGCACAGCGGGACGAAGGGGGCGCACGGCACCATGACCAGAACGCCCATGGGACAGCTTCCCGCAAGGCCGGTACTCCCATGACCAGCACGCCGAACCGGGTCTTCGTCGCCCGGCTCGCCTCGACGGCAGTGTTCGACCCGCGTGGCGACCAGGCGGGCAAGGTACGCGACGTGGTCGTGATGCTGCGCCCCGGCGGGCGACCGCCGCGGGTGCTCGGTCTGGTCGTCGAGGTCCTCGGCCGGCGGCGGATCTTCCTGCCGATGACGCGGGTCATCAGCATCGACGCCGGCCAGGTGATCATCACCGGGCTCCTCAACATGCGCCGGTTCCAGCAGCGGCCGACCGAGACGCTGGCCATCGGCGAGTTGCTCGACCGCAGGGTGACGGTACGCGAGACGGGCGAAGACGTCACAGTCTTCGACCTCGGCATGGAACCCGTCCGGTCCCGGGACTGGCTGGTCACGAAGGTGGCGGTCAGACATGGTGGCAAGCGGTTCCGTCGTGGGCAGACATCCGTTCTCGACGTCGACGCCGTGACGGGACTGAGCTTGACCGAGGAGGACCAGGGGACGACACATCTGCTGGCGACGCTGGAGAGCATGCGGGCCGCCGATGTGGCCAGCGTTCTGCACGACCTCCCGGAGAAGCGTCGTGCCGAGGTGGCCGCGGCCCTGCCCGACGAGCGGCTGGCCGACGTCCTCGAGGAACTGCCGGAGGAGGACCAGGTGGAGATCCTCGGCGGCCTGGACGTCGAACGCGCGGCCGACGTCATCGAGGAGATGTCGCCCGACGACGCCGCCGACCTGGTGGCCGAGCTGCCGCAGGAGACCGCCGAACACCTGCTCACGCTGATGGAACCCAAGGAAGCCGAGGACGTACGCCGGCTACTGACGTACGAAGAACACACCGCCGGCGGGCTCATGACCAGCGTCCCGGTCATCCTGCCGCCCGACGCCACGGTCGCCGAGGCACTCGCCCGGGTCCGCAACCCCGACCTCACACCGGCGTTGGCCGCCCAGGTGTACGTCTGCCGGCCTCCGCTCGAGGCACCTACCGGCCGGCTGCTCGGTGTCGGACATCTCCAGCGGCTGCTCCGTGAGCCGCCGTCCGCGCTCATCTCCGGCGTCATCGACACCGAGCTCGAGCCGCTGCCGCCGGAGTCATCGCTGCAGGAGGTGACCGGCTACCTCGCGACGTACAACCTGGTGGCCGCCCCGATCGTCGACGAGTCCGGCCGGCTGCTCGGTGCCGTCTCCGTCGACGACGTGCTCGACCACCTGCTGCCGGAGGACTGGCGGGAACGGTTCGTGGAGGTCAACCGTGGCTCATGACCCCTGGTCGGGCAACGGCACCGGCACGGGCCCCGGCGCCCGACGGCTGGACGTGCCGCGCCAACCAGGGCGGACGTTCCGGCCACGGTACGACCCCGAGATCTTCGGCCGGTTCGCCGAAGGCTTCGCGCGGTTCATGGGCACCGCGCGCTTCCTTGCGTACATGACGGCGTTCGTCATCGTGTGGGTCATCGTCAACGTGGTCGGGATCTTCGGGCTGCACTGGGACCCGTATCCCTTCATCCTGCTGAACCTGTTCTTCTCCACGCAGGCGTCGTACGCGGCACCGCTCATCCTCCTGGCGCAGAACCGGCAGGAGGCCCGAGACCGGGTGCAGTACGACCAGGACCGGGACATGAGCACCCGCACCCGGGCCGACATGGAGTTCCTCGCCCGCGAGGTCGCCTCACTTCGGCTCGCCATGAGCGAGGTCGTCACCCGGGACTACCTGCGTTCGGAGCTGCGGACGCTCCTGGCCGAGCTCGACGAGCGCGCTGAGCGCGGCGCGCGTGGCGCCCGCCCGGAACAACGCGGCGACGGCCCGTAGCATCGGGGTATGACAAGCCTGCCCACCCAGGAGCAGATCCAGGCCGCCCTGGCCGGTGTGAACGACCCTGAGATCCGCCGGCCCATTACCGAGCTCGGCATGGTGAAGTCGGCCGAGGTACGCGCCGACGGCACTGCCCTCGCGACCGTGTTGCTCACCGTCGCCGGTTGTCCGATGCGCGACACGTTGACCCGGGATGTCACCAATGCGCTGTCCGCCCTCCCCGGGGTCAACGACGTCCAGGTGACCCTCGACGTGATGTCCGACGAGCAGCGCCAGGAACTGCAGGGGCGCCTCCGGGGGTCCAGCCAGGCGAAGGAGAACCCGTTCGCGCGGCCCGACTCACTCACCCGGATCTACGCCGTGGCCTCCGGCAAGGGCGGCGTCGGCAAGTCGTCGCTCACGGTCAACCTCGCGGTGTCGATGGCCGCCCAGGGGCTCAAGGTCGGCCTGCTCGACGCCGACGTGTACGGCCACTCGGTGCCGTCGATGCTGGGGATCGCCGACCAACGGCCGACCCGGGTCGAGGACATGATTATGCCGGTCCCTGCGTACGACGTGAAGGTCATGAGCATCGGCATGCTCAAGCCGGGCCGCCAGCACGTCGTCGCCTGGCGCGGACCGATGCTCGACCGGGCGCTTGGTCAGATGCTCGCCGACGTGTTCTGGGGTGACCTCGACGTTCTCCTCCTCGACCTTCCGCCCGGCACCGGTGACATGGCGATCTCGGTCGGACAGCAGCTCACCAACGCCGACGTCGTGGTGGTGACCACGCCGCAGGAGGCCGCCGCCGAGGTGGCCGAACGCGCCGGCACGATCGCCTCGATGCTGCACCAGAAGGTCGTCGGTGTCGTCGAGAACATGTCCTGGCTGCCCTGCCCGCACTGCGGGCCCAGCCACCGGATCGACGTCTTCGGTACCGGCGGCGGCTCCCGGGTGGCCGCGACCCTGAGCGAACGCCTTGGCTACGACGTGCCGCTGCTGGGTGAGGTGCCGCTCGACCCGCGGCTGCGTACCGGTGGTGATGCGGGGGTTCCGGTGATCCTGGATCAGCCCGATGCCGCCGCGTCGGAGGTTCTGCACGGCCTCGCGAAGCAACTCGCCGACCGGCGGCCGAGCCTGGTGGGCCGTTCGCTCGGTCTCACCCCGACCTCGCCGTAGCGGACAGGACTGGGGGTCCATGGCGCTGGCGTTCAGCGGGTGTTCCTATGCCTATGACCGGCGTAGCCGAGTTCTGCGCGAGGTGACGGTTGAGTTTCCGGTGGGCGCAACTGTGTTGCTGGATCCGAACGGCGCCGGAAATCGACGCTGCTGTCCTCGCTGCGGGCGTCCTGCGGCCGACTGCCGGTGAGGTGCTGCTGGACGATGCGGTGACTTCGACGTCAGAACGTAAGCGCCGGGTCGGTTGGATGCCGCAGCGTGCGAGCGAGATCCGCGGTCTCACCGTCCGGGAGCAGGTCGCGTTGGCCGGATGGTTGAAGGGTGTACCTGAACGACTCGCATGGGACAAGGCGATCGTCGCGTTGTGAACGGTCAGACCTGAGGACCTGGCCGGGCGTCGCGCAACGCGCCTGTCGGGGGGAACGGGCCCGGCTCGCGCTCGCCCAGGTTCTCGCGACCGACGCAGAATTTCTCGTACTGGACGGGCCCACGGCCGCTTTGGATCCGGACCAAAGTGACCTCTTCGGCGAGATGGTGCGAGACATCAGCCGAGATCGAGTCGTCGTTGTCTCCACACACGACGTTTCAGAACTGCAGCGCAACTACGACCGCGTCGTCGTCCTCGACAGCGGTCAAGTCCGGTTCGCTGGTTCCGCGAGCGAGTTCGTGGGACTTGCCAGGCCCGGCGGCTCGGCCGTCGAGGCGTACCGGTGCGTGGTCTCGTGACCATGGCACAACTCGGCCGGATTACGTGGGGTGTTCGCGCGTCCTCGGCCCTCACGTGGATCCCGGCTGGCATCGTCGTCGCGCTCCTCGCCGTCGTTCAGAACGCGCAGCATGCGAGTCCCACCTGGACCGACGCCACAGCCAAGGCATCGATCGCGGTCATCATCCTGGCCCTCCTTTCGGCAGGGGTGGCCGCCTGGGAGTCAGGCAAGTGGCGCGGGGTGGACTGGGCACGGCAAACGTCCGGTCATCGCTGACTCACGCCATGTGGACGTTGAAAACGTTCTGGCTGGGCACCTTCGTGATCCGATGGATACCGCCGCCTGGATCGTTGCAGGCGGCCTCGCATGCGCTGGGCTCCTCGCTCTCTCCCAGGCTCCGAGCACCGATCTCCGAAGAGGCAATGAGTCATGAGCAGCCGATCGACGGACCAGCGGCAAGGCGTGCGCGAGGGCTGTCGCTCAGGTGGCTTCGGAGTCGAACGGTGGGACAGTCGCCGGCTCGCTGGCTTCGCCCTCGGGTGCCGGGGCAGTGTCGACCAGGGTGTCGGTGCCTTCGGTCTCGGCGTCTGGCTGGTCCGCGGACGCGTTCGTGGCCGCCTTCTTCGATCCGTTGACCTTCGATCTGGACGGTTTGTCGTCGACGCGGAGGTCGTCCCGGATGTCGAGGTCACGGTCGATCCGCAGGTCGTCCTCGTCAAGGTCGTCGAGCACATGCTTGCGGACGAAATTGCGCGGGTTGAGATCGCGGATGTCGAGATCCTCGAACTCCGGGCCCAGCTCGCGACTCAGCTCCCGCCGCGCGTTGGCAGCCATGTTGCGCACCTGCCGAACCCCACGGGCGGCCTGTCGGGCGATGTCGGGCAGCCGGTCGGGGCCGAAGATGAACAGCGCGGCAACAGCCAGCACGACGAACTCCAGGGCACCGATGTCGAACACGCGCCCAGCGTAACCCTCCCGTCCAGGCGACGAGGGGGCACGCCTGCACCGGTCCTGCCCCGGCCAGCCAGGAGACTTGCGCCTTCCAGGCCTGGGGAGCGTGGGCCCCAGACGGACCTAGCCGGTCTCCTCGCCGAGAGTGACGATGGACTTACGCTCCCGGCCGCCGCGGTCGTAGACCATTTCGATCCGCTGCCCCGGCACGTAGCTGCGGATCTGCACGATCAGGTCGTCGGCCCCGGTGACCTTGTGCCCGTTGATCGCCGTCACGAGGTCTCCCCGGACAAGGCCGGCGTTCGCCGCGGCGCTGTCCGGCTGGATGTCGCCCAACCGGGCGCCAGGGCCCTCGTGGGTGACGTCCACCACCGCGCCCATCACCGGATAGACCGCATGGCCGGTACGGATGATCTGGTCAGCGGTCCGCCGCGCCTGGTTCATCGGGATGGAGAAGCCGAGGCCGATGCTGCCCTGCTGATCCCCGCCGCTGAACGGTTCCTGGTCGCCGAGGGTCGCGATCGCGGAGTTGACCCCGACGACCTCTGCCTTGAGGTTGACCAGCGGACCGCCCGAGTTGCCCGGGTTGACCGCCGCGTCGGTCTGCAACGCATTGATGAACGACATCTCCGACTCGGCCCCGCCCGCGGTCACCGGGCGGTTCCGGGCACTGACGATCCCGGTGGTGACGGTGCCGGTGAGCCCCAGCGGGGAGCCGAGCGCGACGACAGGTTCGCCGACCCGCACCCGGTCGGAGTCCCCGAGCGCCACCGGTCTGAGGTTCTCCACGTCCTTCACCCGGACCACGGCCAGGTCGTACGCCGGGCTCCGGCCGACGATCTGGCCGGCGACCTCCTCACCGCCGTGGAGCGCCACCTTGATCGAGCCGCCGGCGGCCGCCGGGGCGATCACGTGGTTGTTGGTGAGGATGTAGCCGTCCTTGCGGATCACGAAGCCCGATCCGGTGGCGTTGCCAGGTCCACCCGTGACCTTGATCTGGACCACACTCGGGAGCAGTGCCTGTGCGACGGTCGCGACGTTCTCCGGCTTGGGGAACGCCTTTCCCTCCGCGCCGAGATCGTCGTCACTCGCCGGGGCCTCGGTCGAGATCAGAGCCGGGCCGAACTGGAGGGTGGCGAGGACCCCCGCCGTCGCGCCCAGGGCGCTGGCCACCAACGCGATAGTCACGGCCAGCGAGACCAGGACGCCACGGCGCGGAATGCGCCCGAACCAGGGTTCCTTCGCCCGGTGCGGAGCACTGGGAGGCGCCCCGAACGGGCTGGTGGCCGGTGCCGGCGTACGGTCCCCTGGAACCGGTCGCGCCCAGGGGGGCGGTGGCTCGAAGTCGGGACGCTCGGCCGGGAAGCGTTGCGGCCGCAGCCATTCCGCCCGCTGCGCGGGAACCTGCTGTGCGGGAGCCTGTTGAGTCGGTGGGCCCGCACCGTTCGAAGGCGTCGTCGACGTCTCGCCATTCGCCGGGGTGGCGTCTTCTCGGCGACTTTCGGTACTTTCACGCCGCTCGGTCATACAGCCCGCCCTTTCCCCTTGTCACACCCCGAAGTGGCACCGGACCGCAGGCCTCTACTGTCAGTCGGAAGGGATTCAACCAGGAGACCATCCGAGGCATCCCTCGGTCCAGCCGTTGTGCAAGGCCGGCCCCATCAGCCGGGGGACCACCGTGCGGAAACACCGCAACCACGGCATTCACGGCATCCGGCGTATCGCACGCCGCGGTGGATACCAGGCCGTCATGCGCCCACACCGCGTACGACGACAGACCGTATCGCAGGTGGATCTTTGCGCTGGTTCGGCCGGATCACGGCAAAGCCGTCGGACTAGTCCAGTGGGTGATGGCTTCGTCGCGGAGTCGTCGTTGCAGGGGTGAACGGTCCCCGGCGGCCGCGCGGCTCAGCGGTCGGACGAGCGGCCGCGGAGCCCACGTTCCAGGACAGCGGTCACGGCACCTGGATCCGACAACGGTACGTCGGACACGGTGTCGGCGTGCTCCACGGAGTACCGCTGGACAGGGGGTACGACCTTCACCTCTGGCTCCAGGTCACCGCCGGCGGCGAACGCTCCGACCACGGCCATACCTGCCATCGCCGCGAGACCGGCGACACCCGCGGCAATCCGGCGCGGGAAGCGACCGGCCGCCGTCGCCATCGCCGAGGAGTCCCCAGGGCGGCGAGAGCCCCGCTGGCCAGGCGGACGACCTGACCACGGACCGCTCCGCCTCCGCCAGGCACGGGACGGCGAGCGGAGGTGCGTACGTTCCGACCCGGTCGGGGCGTGACCCTCCGTAGCGCACGGCGCACCGCCCGCGGCACCGCTCACACGGTCGGCACCACGACCCACCGGGGCGGGCGCTCCGATGCCGAGCAGGACCGACTGGAAACTCTCCGACGGAGCCGGTTCCGGCATACCGGACAGGATCGCCTTGACCTGGCGTTCACCGTCGGCGGCCGTGCGGCAGTCGGCACAGTGGGTGAGGTGGGCGAGAACCCGATCGCGGGTCTCGTGGTCGAGCTCGCCGTCGACCAGAGCGGACAGACGGGCGCGGGCGTGGTTCACCACACCGGTCCTCCACCGCCACCGGACGGCTGCCCGGCCGGGTGCGGTGCGGGGTGCTCGGCGGCGGGTGCGGGCTCGGGCGCCGCGGGCTTGACGGGCATCCGGTGCCGCAGCGCCTCCCGCAGCTGGGAACGACCGCGATGGATCCGGCTGCGGACGGTGCCGAGCTTGACGTCGAGTGTCGCGGCGATCTCTTCGTACGAAAGTCCTTCGATGTCGCACAGCACGACGGCGGCGCGGAACTCTGGCGGCAGCGCCTCGAGCGCGGCCTGGATGTCGGCGTCGAGGTGGCGGTCGTCGTAGGCCTCGGCCGGGCTTGGCTCGGACCCGGGAAGACGCTCGGGGGCGTCATCGGGCAGCGAGTCGAACCGGATCCGCTGCCGTCGCCGGGCAAGGTCGAGGAACAGGTTGGTCGTGATGCGGTGCAGCCAGCCCTGGAACGTACCGGGCGTGTACGTCGACAGCGAACGAAAGACCCGTACGAATACCTCCTGGGTCAGGTCCTCCGCATCGTGCCGGTTACCGGTCAGCCGATAGGCAAGCCGATAGACCCGCGT
>JBOHED010000094.1:0-3732 GCA_050700915.1 Actinopolymorphaceae bacterium
CGGCAAGCCGGTCCCGCTCGGTCTGGAGGCGGTCGTTGTCGTTGAGCATCGCCGACACCTCGCGCAGGATCAGGCTCCGTCGCCCGCCGGGCAGCTCCTCGCCGAGGAGGGAGTCGCGCACCATGGCGGCAACATCGTCCTCCCACCCGGTCCCCGTACCACCGGAGACACAAGTGACGCCTGAGACACCAGAGGCACCAGGGACACCGCTGTCACCGTGGGCCCCCAGGAGTTCGTGCACCTTCGCGCGGGCGGTGTCGAGGCTGACGCCGAGCTTCACCAGCACCTGAGCGGCGAGGCCGGCGCCCTCGCGGATCAGGCCGAGCAACACATGCTCGGTGCCGATGTAGTTGTTGCCGAGCATGATCGACTCGCGGAGGGCGAGCTCGAGCACCTTCTTCGCTCGTGGCGTGAACGGAATATGCCCGCCCGGCGGGTGCTCACCCAGCCCGACGGTCTCCTCGACCCGCGCTCGTACGGCCTCAGCCGTGATGCCGAGACTCTCGAGGGCCTTGGCAGCCACGCCTTCGCCCTCGTGGAGGAGGCCCAGCAGGATGTGCTCGGTGCCGATGTAGTTGTGGTTGAGTAGCCGCGCCTCTTCCTGCGCCAGGACCGTCGCCCGCCTCGCGCGGTCGGTGAACCTCTCGAACATCCCGCCTCGTCTCCCCTCGGTGGTACGTACGACATGAACCTGTGGATCGCGCCCGCCCAGCTCGGCCGGACTCAGCGTCGACTCCGCGCCAGAGCGAGGACGGCCGGTCCGAAGTGGGCGTAGCCGGGCGCGGAGCTGGTTGCCCACGCGAGCGAGGCGCGGTCTCGCGACGTCCTCGGACGACGGTCCGGCGGCGATCGAGTCCAGCATCCGGTTGACGCCGGCAACGTCGTCGAGATCGAGGTCCCAGCCGTTCAGCGCCAGGAACTGCAGGGTCGTCGCGAGCGCGATGCGGCGATTGCGCCGTGGGTACGGACGCCGCCGGACGAAGCCGACCAGCAGGATCGCCGCGACAGGAACCACGCCTGCGTCATCCGGCTCTCCCGCGTCCGCGAGCGTCGTCTGGATGGCCTCGACGTCGGCCAGGTCGACGATCGTCTCGGACGTACATCCCAGAACGTGTGCGGCGACGGCCAGCGCTGCCGGCAGGTCGAGAGGGATCACCCGTCGTCCTCCCGCAGCAGGTCGAGCGTCCGCTGGTGCCGCGCCAGGCTCTCCTCGAGCAGGGCGGCGAAGCGCTTGTCGGTGCGGCGTCGCTCGACGAGCTCGGCGATCGCTTCGCGGGCGACGTCGGACACCGAACGGCCTTCGACCTCGGCGATCGCCTGGAGTCGCTCGGCCAGCTCGGGGTCGAGCCGCAGGAGCATGTTCTTCGTACCCTTGACCATGGATAGCATGATATCACGCTATCGATCCGGTTGGCGAGAGGTCTGGCGTTCGAGCCGCAGCTCGGCGACGTGGTAGGCCGCCACCACCAACAGCACGGAGAGAGCGAGCGAGAAGCCGTACCGGGTGTCGACCTGACGGTCCGCGACGTCGGCGGGGACGTCGGAGTCTCGTAGCTTCGCGATCAGGTGGTCCTGTACGAGCGCCTGGTTGGCCGTGAGCAGGACGGCCGCCACACACGCCACGACGCTGCGGACGAGGGGCGAGACCCTCGGCCACCCGACCAGGCCGATGCCGCTGGCGACGACCAGCACCGTCATCAGGGCCAGCGGCTGGATCGCCACAGGCTCGGCGTTCTCGTCCGGCGAGGGATCGTCGGGCGAGGACACGGGCGGATCGGTCCGTGCCTCTCCCGGTTCGCCGGAGGTCGTGATGTGCGGCTTGCCGCCGATGACGAAGTCCCAGCCTGTGTAGTCGGCCGTCATCGTCCCGGTCCGTGCCTCGCAGGAGACCGTGACGAAAGGGAACGCGAAGCAGCCGAGGGCGAGTGCGAATCCCAGCGGACTGAGCAGCCGCTGACGCCACCGCGCGACGTACGTCACCATCGCACCGGATCTCCCTTCCACCATTGGCCGCGAGGCTGGTTCCGCATACCCACCGGATCGTGCGGATCCTCGCTGAAGGGCGTCAGCCTACGCAATCGGGGCAGCTGAGCATCCTTTCGATGCGAACAGCGACCAATCCGCAGACACCTTCTACGATTGGACGATGGCCCACGGGGACGCCGGCACGGCGCCCGGCCAGACGGCGACTCACCTGCCCGCGCAAGGCCGCCTTGACGGCAGCGTGGGGCATGAGGTCGTTCCCGTGCTCCGCGGAGTCCTCTTGTCCGCCTGCCACCTGACCGGGGCCGCCTACGGTGCCGTCCTGTTGGGTGATACCGACCACGATGTCACCGATGTCGTCTCTGTCGGGGATTCCGTCTCTGCAGGGAGTTCGGTCTCTGCGGGGACTTCCTTCCAGGGCTCACGCCTGGCGGACCTGCCGGGATTGGATGCGTACTTCGCGGCGCTTCTGGCGGCACCGAAACCGTTGCTCCGCAACGACATCCGGACCCGCCGCGCGGACCACCACGTACCGTCAGGGCATCCGGACATGACCAGCCTGCTCGGAGCGCCCGTCCACCTGCGGGACGGTTCGTACGGATATCTCTACGTCGCGAAAGCCCAGCAGGGCGAGGAGTTCTCGGCCGAGGACGCGCACACGATCGTCACCCTGGCGACGGCGGCGGGACTTGCCGTCAACACCGACCGGATGGTCGGCAACCGGCCGCACCGGCTCTGCTGGCTCGACGCCATCACCGAACTGCTCCATCTCCTGCACGGTGAGGTCGACCGGGAGGTGGGGCTCCAAGGCATCGCAGATCTGCTGAAGGATGCCGCCGGCGCCGACACCAGTGTCATCGTCCTGGTCGACCCCGCGGACGAGGAACGGCAGGTCACCATCGAAGCCGCGGCCGGCCTTGGTGCGGACCTGATGACCGGAACGCGTCTCCCGCGGGGCAGGTACCTCGCCGAGGCGATGGACTCGGGACGTCCGATCGTGAGCGGCGATGTGAGCCGCGACATCCAGTTCAGGCCTCCCGCCGAGTGGGAGGAGACGCTGTCGGTCCTCGGACCTGGCCTCTTCGTTCCGCTGACCACGCCGACCGAGATCCTGGGCGCGCTGTTCGTCGCCTGGCGTCGCGACTCCTGCTCCGACGTCGAGGTCGCGCAGGTGTCGAGGTTGGCCATCCCGTTCGCGCGGGCGGCCGCGCTCGTACTCCACCAGCACGAGGCACGGCACGCCGGGATCCGGCAGCAGCGGTGGATGGACGCGGCCGCCGAGACGACGCGCCGGCTGCTCGACGAGGTGGAGCCGCACGAGGTGATGTCGCAGGTGACGCGCCAGATCAGGGAGGTCTCCGGTGCGGCCTACGCCGCGGTCGCGCTCACCGACCACGTCGGCCCACAGGGCACCGTCGTCTTCGACGTCATCGACGGCCTCGGCCTCGAAAACGCTTCCGGCACAAGGGTTTCGTGCCCCATCGCGCTGGCCGCGGTGATCGAGTCGGGCCGGCCGGTCATCAGTCCGAACCTCGTCCGCGACGAGCGCTACGACCCTCCCGAGGAGTGGCGGGACGCGTTGTCCGTGCTCGGCCTGGCCATGTTCGTGCCCCTTCGTACGCGATGTGAGATCCAGGGAGCGCTCATCGTCGCCTGGCGGCGCGGAACGCCAGAGGAGCGCGCGGCCCGGCGGGTAGCTCCGTTGGTGGAGACGTTCGCCGACGAGGTGGCCCTGTCGCTGCAACGCGT
>JBOHED010000095.1:0-3363 GCA_050700915.1 Actinopolymorphaceae bacterium
AGGCTCGTTGCCGCGTGCTTGACCGCGTCGAACGCGGCCACGTTGACGTTGACGAATCGCACGTCCTCGTTGGCGAAGAGGCTCCTCGACGCGGTGGTGAAGTCGCTGTAGCGGGTGCCGATCCCGATCACCACGTCTGCCTCGACCGCGACGGCGTTGGCGGCCGTGGTGCCGGTCGCGCCGATCGCACCGACACTGCACGGATGGTCCCAGGCCAGGGAACCCTTGCCCGCCTGGGTTTCCGCCACCGGCACGCCCGTCGCCTCCGCGAACGCCGCCAGCGCCTGCGTGGCGCCGGAGTAGATCACCCCGCCCCCGGCGACGACCAGTGGTCGGCGCGCCGACCGGATGAGCGCCACTGCCCGGTCGAGCGCCGCCGACTCGGGCGCCGGACGGCCCACATGCCAGACCCGCTTCGCGAGGAACTCCTCCGGCCAGTCGTACGCCTCCGCCTGCACGTCCTGCGGCAGCGCCAGCGTCACCGCACCCGTCTCCGCCGGGTCGATGAGGACCCGCATCGCCGCGAGCGCCGCCGGGATCAGCTGCTCGGGCCGGTTGATCCGGTCCCAGTACTTCGAGACCGGGCGCAAGCAGTCGTTGACGGACACGTCGTACGAGCGCGGGTCTTCCAGCTCCTGCAGCACCGGGTTGGCCACCCGGGTGGCGAAGATGTCGCCCGGCAACAGCAGCACGGGGATCCGGTTGATGGTCGCGAGTGCCGCCCCGGTGACGAGGTTCGTCGCGCCCGGCCCGATCGACGTCGTACACGCGAACGTCTGCAGCCGGTCCTTCATCCGCGCGTAGCCGACGGACGCGTGGACCATCGCCTGCTCGTTCCGGGACTGGTGGTACGGAAGCTCGGCCGGGTCCCGCTGCGCCGCCTCCACCAGGGCCTGCCCGAAACCCGCGACGTTGCCGTGACCGAAGATGCCGAAGCAGCCGGCGATCAGGCGTTGCTCGACACCGTCGCGTTCGGTCCACTGCTGGGCGAGAAACCTCGCCAGCGCCTGTCCGACCGTGAGCCTGACTGTGCCCATGGGATGCTCACCCTCTCGCTGTGGTCATCGGGGATCTGTGGTCATCGGCGACCTGTGGTCAAAGGCAACCTGGGATCGACCGGCTGGTCGTTCCAGGTCGTCCGGATCCAGGCGTACTCCGGATCGTCACAGATCAGCCAGTCGCGTTCCTCGCTTGGCCCGGCCATGACGTTGAGGTAGTACATGTCGTAGCCGGGCATCGCCATCGACGGCCCGTGCCAGCCGTGCGGGATCGTCACCACGTCGCCGCTGCGTACCTCGGCGAGCACGTCGATCGGCCTCTCCCGCGTACCGTAGACGCGCTGGAATCCCTTGCCTGGTCGGCCGTCCGGCCCGTTCCCGACCTCGAAGTAGTAGATCTCCTCCAGCGGACATTCCTGGCCCGGCCGGTCCTCGTCGTGCTTGTGCGGAGGGTACGACGACCAGTTGCCGCCCGGCGTCAGCACCTCGACCGCGATGAGCTGGTCGGCCTCGAAGACACCGGCGGCGCAGAAGTTGTGCACCTCCCGGCTGCACTGTCCGGCGCCGCGCAGCTCCACTGGAACGTCCTTCGCCGCCCCGTGGCGCGCTGTCAGCCGTGTCTTGCATCGCGCCGACGGCAACGCCACCGTGGCACCCCGCGGCGCCTCGATGGCCACATCGGCGTCTCGCGGCACGTAGGCGAAGTCACTCACGCCGGCGAAGACGTCCGGACGCCCGTCCAGCTCGAACGTCTCGCCGTCGCACCGCACCACCACGCCCTCGCCGGCCAGCGGGAGGACGACCATCTCCTCGTCGCCGGTCGAGAACGCCTGTGTCCCCCCTGGAGACAGCTCCAGCACCCGCAGGCCGCTGTAGGTCCAACCCGCACGTTCCGGCGTCAACGCCATCGTCCACGGTGCCTCCGCGAGTGATCCGGCGGGCAGGTGGTGGTTCACGCGTCCTCCTTGCCAGGCAGCAGACTCACCGCGGTGTCGACCGCCGCGGCGACGTCGCCGTCGGGCGGATAGAGCAGAGACCGACCCACGACGAGTCCGCGCACGGTCGGCAGGGCGAGCGCCTTCTCCCATCGTGCGTACGACTCGTCCGGGTGTCTTGGGACCTCGCCACCGAGCAGCACGATCGGCAGTGTGGTCGCGGCGGCGACGCGTTCCATACCACCCGGCTCGGCCACGACCGGCAGCTTGAGCCACGTGTGGGCGCTCGTCGTTCCGAGGCCGGCGGCGATCACCGCCGACTGGACAACCGCGTCGGCGCTCAGGTCATTGGCGAGCTGTCCGTCGGACCGCGTTGTCATGAAGGGCTCCACGAGGGCCATCAGCTCGCGTTCGGCAAGGGCATTGACGGCCTGTGCACACCGGTGCAGCATCGCCGCCGACGCGCCGTCGGCCGGGTCGATCCGGAGCAGCATCTTGCCGGCGTCGAGGCGTGCGCGGGAAATCCCCTCCGGATCGTACGCCGTGAACCGGTCGTCGATCTCGAACGCCGTCCCCGGCAGGCCGGCGCGGTTCATCGAACCGATGACGACCTTGTCCTCCAGCGCGCCGAGCAGCAGCAGGTCCTCCACGACGTCCGGCGCTGCCAACACGCCGTCGACCCCGGGCCGGTCGAGTGCAAGCAGCAAGCGGGCAAGGAGTTCGGACCGGTCGGCCATCGCCATCGCGCGTTCGCCCGCCCGCAACGCACCACGCGCCGGATGGTCGGCCGCGATGACCATGAGCCGGCCAGAGGGCCCGACCAGCGGCCGCCGGACGCGCGCTGCGTAGGCGTCGGCCACCGCACGCGGCTCGTGCACCCGGCGGGAGACCAGCTCGCTCACATCGATCCGCGACGTCTCAGCCATCAGCGCCGGCCGGTCCGTCACTCGTCCCCGCCGTGTCCGCAAGGAGCTGCCAGACCGCGGCCTCGTCCGGCATCGCGTCGGCGCACGCCAACCGGGCCGCGACATAGGCGCCAGCGGCATTGGCGAACCGGATCACCTTCTCGAGCTCCCACCCGGCGAGCAGACCATGGCACAGCGCACCACCGAACGCGTCGCCGGCGCCGAGACCGTTGACGACCTCGACCGGGACCGGCGGGACGACCACCTCGTCCGTCCGCGTCCGCGCGAGCACGCCTTTCGGGCCCTGCTTGACGATCGCGAGCTCCACGCCCCTGTCAAGGAGCGCTTGCGCCGCCTTGTCCGGGTCCCGTGTTCCGACCGCGATCTCACACTCGTCCAGGTTGCCGACCGCCACCGTGGCGTGCTCGACCGCACCGCCGATCACCGCGCGGGCCTCGTCGGTGTGCCAGAACATCGGGCGGTAGTCGAGGTCGAGCACGGTGTGGGCCCGGTGCTCCCGGTCAC